>JAKSPR010000230.1 GCA_024404655.1 Clostridia bacterium
CAGAACTGGCACAGAAATGCAGAGCTTTATCCCACTCACGAACTCGGTCCGATCATGACATGGCTGGATATCAACCGCGGTAACCGCATGCTGACTTTGACTGCGACCGCATCCAAAGCGCGGGGCCTCAATGAATTTTCCCGTCAGCACGGCATTGCGGAGCGCGACTGGCATGAAGGCGACGTCGTCAAGACCATCATCAAATGTGCAAACGGTGAAACCATTGAACTGACCCATGACGTTTCTCTGCCGCATCCTTATTCCCGCGTCGGTCTTCTGGAGGGCACCAAGGGTATGTGGCTTGAAGACAAGCACTCCGTCTATATCGACGGTGTATCGCCGAATGAAACATGGGAAGATATCGGAAAATATTATGAGCAGTACGATCACCCGCTGTGGAAGAAGACCGGTGCAGCCGATTTCACAGGCGGTCACGGCGGTATGGACTGGCTCGTTATGCGCGCCTTCCTGGAAGCCGTACAGAACAAGACCGGAACACCGCTTGACGTCTATGACGCTGCTGCTATGATGGCAGTCTCCGTCCTCTCCGAGGAATCCATCGCCATGGGTTCCGCTCCCATGCCGATTCCGGATTTCACTGATGGCAAGTGGATCAAGCGTGAACCGGCTGTCAAGTCCATCTTCTCTTTGGCAGAAGTTGACGAATCCATGTTCTGATTGATTCATGGCAAGGAAGGAGTTTTACGATGAGTAACCGTATGAACCGCAAGCGCCTGAATATCGGCGCATACATTCTGCAGGAATACGCCCAGACCGAACGTCATATCCGTGAGGTCAAGGAATGTGGAATCGACCTGATCATCGGCATGGATAATTATCCCGAGGTTCTCGATCTCTTTGAAAAATACGGGGTCGGTGCAGTAGTCGGTGGTGTTCTCCCCGGCTGGTGGGGTGGAAACGGCGAACGTGCCGGCCGGATGCACGAAATCAACCCGATGTATCAGTACGAGCTCGCAGCAGCCAATTTCAAGGATCATCCTGCAATCTGGGGCATTGATGTAGGCGATGAACCCTCTGCTCTTGATTTTCCCTATTACAGCAAGGTCATCCGCCGTGTGGGCGAACTTTTCCCAAGTCAATTTGTCTATCTGAATCTGTATCCCAACTATGCTTCTGTTTCCCAGAATACCGCCGACCAGACCGTCAGCCAGCTGGGAACGGCAACATACGAGGAACATATCGAAAGCTATTGCAGAAATGTCCCCTCGGACTATATCTGCTATGACTTCTATCTCTATTCCATCAACGTCCCGAAGGCATACGAGAACCTCCGCGTGGTTGCGGATGCGTGCCTGCGTACCGGACGGAGCATGTGGATCGTCCTGCAGGTCAATTCCAACAAGCCAGCCGAGTGGATCTCCGAAAATGAACTCCGTTTCCAGGCGTACACCGCCATGGCATTCGGTGCAGAGACCATCACCTGGGCCTGCTATACTGCCGGATGGTGGCATAATCAGGTTCTGGATGAGAACGGTGAGAAGACCGAGCAGTATGCAAAGCTGCAGAAGGTCAATGCCGAACTTCACGCAATCGGCGAGCCGTACATGCGCTACCGCCGCACTGCGACTCATTTTGTAGGATTTAACGGCACCAAGTGGCTTGACGGTACGCAGATCACACCAGTCGACAGCCTTGATACCGGCTTCTTCACGGACGTTAAAGAAGCAGACGGCAATCCCATCGTTGTCGGTGAGATGACAGCCCGTGAAGGTTCCGGTCATGCACTGATGATCTGCGCAGCAGAGGATCCATACGATAAGGCTCCCACCATGCGAAAGATCCGTTTCCGCGCGGCAGGCTCCGCTGTCCGTGTCTTTGGCGGTCACGGTATCGTTCCGGTCTGCAAACTGCCGGATGGCTCCTATGAGACAGAGGTCATGTCCTGTGACGGAATTCTGATCGAAACTCTCTGATCGTAAGGAAAACAAAAGCAGGCGTTCCGTTTTGCATTGAACGGAACGCCTGAAATTTTTCACTTGATTATTTGGAGGTATCTTTGTTTCTGTAACGGATGAGACCGATGACAGCGGAGCAGGCTGCAAGAACTTCATTGACCATACCGCCCTGAGACTTGGTGAGCAGGTCATAGGTGAATGCCAGCGGGCAGGCAATGAGAATGATCTTGCGGACATTCTGCGGATTGTGGACGGACATGGAGATCGTGTTGAAGACCATGGCGACCGTGAAGAAAATGGCATAGAAACCGTCTCCGGTAACCCAGGAAACACCGCCGAGAACAACCATCACGATACAGAAAATAACGGTCCAGCCGCGCCATGCACAGAACTTGCTCTTGTCCTGATACATGAAGATGATGTCACGGATGATGGCTGCTGCATTGAGAATACAGCCGGTGGTTTTGCCCAGCATGAGGAAGTGAACTGCGAAAAGAATCGCAGTGATCACCTGAACAAGCATAATGGAACGATGCGTCCGCATCTGGAACGAAAGGAAAGAGGTGAGCATGGCAAGATAGCCAATGATCTGTGCAATGATGATTATCATAGATAAACGCCTTTTCTGCCTGACGGCACTTAGAATTTCAAACAGGAAGTATTATATCACATTTCTTCGATAAGTGCAACAGCTTCCGACAAAATACCGGAAAAATATCCGTATTTTTCTGCAGTCTGCTAAGTCCTTGCAGCTCACCCTACGGAAGCCGGGAAAAGCCAAAAACCGGCCGAGGGCAGGTACTTGATTGAACTGAACCGATTTTCAGATTGCCTGCTGTGTACGATGGAGAATATCCGACTGAACTTCCCGGCCCAGGGTAACATAATAGGCCGAGAAGCCCGATACACGGACTACAAGTCCTCCATAGTTTTCAGGATGATCCATGGCATCCTGCAAAATCTCCCGGGAGGTCGCGTTGATCTGCATCTCCTGCCCTCCACGGCTGAAATAAACACGAAGCAGAGCAAGCAGTTTTTCACGCTTTCCGTCAGCAAAGACGGAGGGCATGAACTTCTGATTGATGACCGTACCGCATGCAACTTTGCAGTAATCCGGTTTTGTGACGCTCAGGACTGTGGAGGTCACGCCGTTTACATCCACGCCGTAAGTGGGAGAAGCCGCATCGGAGAGGGGTTCTCCGCGCAGACGTCCGTTGGGGGTCGCCGCAATCCCGCGTCCTGCATAGATGTTGCTGGTATTAGCAGCCATTGCCACATAAACAGCGCCACCGTTTGCCATGCGATATTTCCGGAATTCCTTTGACAGGAAATCGACAAACCAGACGGCATACTTGTCAACGAAATCGTCGTTGTTGCCGTATTTGGGTGCGTCGATCAGTTTCCGACGCAGATCTTCCATGCCTTCAAAGTTGCAGCGCATGGCGTCTCCGATTTCGGAAAGGGTTGCAGTATGGTCGATAAAAACCGTTTTTTCGATTGCAGCGAGAGAATCCGATACTGTACCGACGCCCATCAGAACCGCACCGTGGGCAGAGGGGTATTTAGGGCCTCCCAGATTGATATCCAGACCGCGCTCGATACACTCCCCGCAGAAAATCGAAATAAACGGGGAAATGCTGTCCTCGGGTTTCGGAAGATATCCGTAACGGCTGTATTCCTCAACATAAGCTTTCGCACCGAGTTTCAGCTGTTCCTCAAACCGCTTCATGAATTCATCCATGGAAGAGATTTCGGAAACGTCGCCCGTATCAATACCGACGGTGTCCGAAGCAATCCCTTTACCGCGGTTGAAAAGATATTCAAAGAATCTGGGTGTATCAAACCGTCCGTCTCCCCACGGCGGCTGTTTGCCGGGCAGGAAGTTTTCAATACAGCCGACCATGCAGTAGTCAAGGACGTCTTCTTCGTCATAGCCGTAGCTGCGCAGTGCAGCCAGATTGACCGCATCATTCATCAGAGCAGGATAACCAAGACCCGTACCGATAACTTTCAGACATTCATCAAGGAAATCATCCGGCGTATCTGCGGTGATTCTTGCCGACAGGTTGGGACCGGGAATATTGCAGTCCCGCACAGCATGGAGAACGCAATAGGAAAGAGCATTGATACACGTTTTTCTGTCTCTGCCCGTACCGCCGATGCAGATATTGACAACATCGTCTCCGTGAAGATATGCCTGACGCTCATAGATTTTCATAAAGACATTCTGAATCAGTTCTTCGCACCGGGCATCGGTCAGAACTCCGGCATCCATATCCGCCTGATAATAGGGATAAAGATACTGATCAATACGACCGAGCGCCATGGCATAACGCTGTTCATATAGAAATGCTGTATGACAGAACCATACAAGCTGCAGAGCTTCATCAAAATGGATGGGAGCACGTTTCAGCAGCGCTTCACATCGTTCGGCACCTGTAAGAAGCCGCTCTGTGTCATATCCTTCGGCTCCTGTCAGTGCCCGCGCAGCAGATGCATAAGATGCGATCATTTTCGCAAATCCGTCCCATGTTTTCAGCATCATGGAAAGGTAGGTGACACGGTCGTCTTCTCCCTGATGCTGCTCCATGGATGTAAGAATATCCGCACGGATGCCGGGGATGCCTTTTGAAAGAATTCGTCCGTAATCGGGGGCAAAATGGTCAACACCCTGATGGAAGGTCCGTTCAGGCAGCGTCCGGAACACGTTTTCCGCTCTTTTCCTGCCTTCCTCGTCCGTTGTCCACATGGGACGGAAGGAGCCGAAGATCAGGTCGTTTTTGTAGATCCACGGTATAACATCGGAAAACAGGGCAGCAATACCATCCGTCCGCAGTGCCGGGACAGAGGTATAGGAAGCCGGGTCGAGC
>JAKSPR010000231.1 GCA_024404655.1 Clostridia bacterium
CGGCCTCTTGGTCCCGAACCAAGCGCTCTACCAAACTGAGCCACACCCCGATTGCAACATATACATTATAGCAAAAGAAAACTGTTTTGTCAATAGTTTTTCCGAAACTCATAAAAATAATTATCCCGGTGTCTTGGTTTTTCACGCTGTCCCCGCTCGTCTGCATTCATATTTTACGAATCTGTGAAATCTTTATTGTTTTCTTCGACAAAACGTATATACAGATTGACACCGTCCCGGAAATGTGGTATCATATACTTATCTATAAACTACGATTATTATCCCTAAAAAAATAATCAGAAATTTTCAAAAAGACGGAACAAAATCAGTTTTTCACCGTCTTATTATGTCAGAGTATTGCTTTTTTGTGTTTCATCATCAGGAAGGATTGATTTTTTACGGAACAAAAAGAACAAACAAAGGCTGAACAGAACGCCTCTGTGACCGAAATATCACCGCCGTCTCCTGACGGCCTGACGTTATCCCAGAAGGAGCGAAAGCGCAGAACCCGCCGCAGAGAACGAAGGGAACGGCTGAGGACCCTGTGGTTTCTGACCCCGAGCCTTGCAGGCGTGCTCATGTTCTTCGTCCTGCCGCTCATGGTTGTGCTTTACTATTCCGTCCTTGACAGTATCGTCACAAAGAACTTTGTGTTTTTGGAGAACTACATAAAGCTTGTCAATAACGTAGCATTCCGACAGGCTGTACGCAACACCCTGTCGTTCTCGGCGCTGGCTGTGCCGCTGGCGGTCATCATCCCGCTGTTCCTTGCGATCATCTTAATGAACGATATCCCCGGCAAGAGCAAATTCCGTACGGTGTTCATCACGCCTCTGATGGTTCCCGTCGCGTCGGTCGTCCTGATATGGCAGGTCGTCTTCCATAATAACGGTGTCTTAAATGAGATCACCGCCCTGTTCGGCTCCCAGCCGATCGACTGGCTGAAATCCGACTACGGTCAGGTCGTCATCCTCGTCCTGTTCCTATGGAAGAATATCGGCTATAACATGATCCTTTTCATGAGCGCTCTCGCCGCCATCCCGAAGGATATCCTTGAGGTTGCCATGCTGGAGGGCGCAGGACCCATCCGCCGCTTCTTCACCATCAAGCTGCGGTACTTGTTTTCTTCCATCTTCTTTGTGTCGCTTCTGTCCCTCATCAACTCCTTCAAGGTCTTCCGTGAGGTCTATCTGCTGACAGGCGCACATCCTTATGATAACCTCTATATGCTGCAGCACTATATGAACAACGTCTTCGAGTCGCTGGAGTACCCGAAACTGTCCTCCGCCGCGATCCTCATGTGCGTCGTCATGATCGTCATCATCGGCATTATGCTGATCGTCGATGATAAGCTGGGAGGTGAGCTGGAAGAATGAGATCCATCTTCCCCTCTACAACACAGCGGTATACAGACCCCATGGGTGTGGAGCATATCATCCACAAACGCCGGTTGAGCATCGGCGGGATGGTCATCAAAGGTCTCTGCATGATCCTGCTCATCGCCGTGGCAGCGGCATTCCTCATGCCCATTGTGCTGACCATTGCCAATTCCTTCATGACGTCCTCGGAGATCTCCGCAAACTACGGACGTGTCTTCTCCGGCGTCAGCGGCTCCCGTACCTTCATCGCGGACCGCGTCAATCTGAAATTCATCCCCGATAAGGTCTCTTTCAGCCAGTATATCACGGTGCTCTTAAAGACCCCCGATTATCTGGTAAAATTCTGGAACTCCGTGATTCTCGTTGCCCCCATCGTCATTTTCCAGACGGTGGTAGCTCTCGGTGCATCCTACTGCTTCGCACGCTTCCAGACGAAGTTCCGCTCGATCGTCTTTTTCGTCTATATCATTCTCATGCTGATGCCCTATCAGGTCACGCTGGTGCCGAACTACCTCGTCGCCGACTGGTTCCATCTGCTCAATACCCGATGGGCCATCATCCTGCCGGGCGTCTTCTCCCCCTTCTCCGTATACATTCTGACAAAGTACATGCGCAGGATCCCCACCGCCATGATCGAGGCGGCCAAGCTGGACGGCTGCGGCGAATGGCAGATCTTCACAAGGATCTGCGTCCCCGTCTGCCGCGGTATTATCTGGTCCGTCATCGTCCTGATCTTCATGGACTACTGGAACATGGTCGAACAGCCCCTCATCCTGCTTTCCAAAGCGGAAGAACTGTTCCCCCTGTCCGTCTTCCTCTCCAAGATCAATGAGGGCGACGTCGGTCTCGCCTTTGCCGTCGCAACCTTCTATATGGTCCCGGCACTGCTGCTCTTTGTCTATAGTGAAGAATATCTGATCGACGGTATCGCATCGTCCTCCGGCATCAAGGGCTGACCTTCTGCCGCACAACCCAGAACATCAATAAAGGAAGGAATACTCAACGATGGAAAACGCTTCCAGAACCAGAGATATCATCAAGAATATAACGATCGTCTTTTTGGCAGTCATGCTGATCCTGACATTCTTTTCATCCACCATTCTGAACCGGTCTCTGCCCGAGGTCGCAGCGCAGTATGCCTACGGCGGACAGATCACCTCCTCCGTCCGCGCAAACGGCATGACGGAGGCCAATGAAAACTACGAGGTTATCATTGAGGAAGGCCGCGTCATCCAGTACGTCAATGTCCGCCGCGGTGATAAGGTCCAGGCCGGCGACATCCTGTTCCTATTGGAAGACCAGGAAAGCTCCGAACTCCAGGCTGCCATGGATCAGCTGAATGAGGCCAAGAAATCCTACGAGAAATGGAAACTCCAGGTCGAAAACGACATCGAGGACCAGAAGCTGGAGATCCGCTACGCAAAAGAGGATCTGGATAAGGTCCGCGCAAGAGGCGTTTCTAAAATCGACACCTCCGCCCAGGAAAAGAAGATCAAGGATCTGACAAAGGAACTGGCAGGCTACTCCCTCAACCATGCCCAGATGGACTATGATGAGGCGTTCGCCGCACTTACGGCCGCCCAGGATGTTTATGACAAGGCCGAAGCCAATGTTGAGGCACAGAATGAGGAGCTGGAACGCAGAAACGACGTTCTTGCCGAGATGAATGACACCCTCGGCGAAAAGAACGGCGAACTTGCTGAAATGAATCAGATCCTCGCCGAGATGAAGCAGAACAGCCCCGAACATCTGCAGTCCCAGATCCTCAGCGCAAAGCGCAGCCTGGAAGATATGAACATCAACCTCACCCGTGCAGAGGAAGTTTACAATGGTGTCAAGGCAGAATACGATGAAGCCTCCGCCAAGGTCGATAAGCTGGCTGCCGCCATGCGCTATGCAAAGAACAACTACGAAAAGGCGCTTGGCGATATCTCCATCGTTGAGGATAATATCGCGTTCTATAATGCCCGCGTTATCCAGCTTTCCGCCATTGAGGATCCCACCGAGGAGCAGCTGCAGCAGCTCTCCGAAGCCCGCATGGAGCTGGCATATAACCAGTCCATCCAGGGCGCTGTCCGTGAAAAGGCCAGCATCGAAAACGAAACCTACATGGCTGCCAAGAGCGAATACGACCAGAACCAGTCTCTCATCGAACGCGATGCGGAACAGATGAAGACCATGGAACAGCGCCTGGAAGATGACCGCCGTACCATCGCCCGCGCGGAAGAGGACCTGAATGCCATTCTTGCAAACGCAGGCGCCGGTGTCGATGAAGCTGCAATCGCCGCGTATGAAGCCAAGGTCGAGGAAAAGGAAGCCGAGATCAAGGATCATCAGGCCCAGATCAAGACACATCAGGGCACGATCAAGAACCAGCAGAACGTCATCAAGGACGCAGGCAAGGAACTGGCCGCTGCACAGGAAGCCCTTTCCGAGGCGGAGGGCGTCTACCGCACCGCAAAGGATAATCTGACCGCTGCCAAGGCAAGCGCCAAGTCCAACGGTGAGACCTATACCGAAGAAGAACTGGAAAAGCTGGTCGAGGAAACCGAGATCAAGCTTGAAAAGGCCAAGGAAGAACTGGAACGCCTCCAGTCTCAGACCTCCGACGGCTATCCCTCCATGGAGGCTTATAAAGAAGCCATTACCGCCGCTGAACGTCAGCTTGAAAATCTGAATACCCGCCTGACCCGTACCAAGGAAAGCAACGACCTCGATGAGCCCGGTTATACCACCGCCATTGAGCGCGCCCAGAAGGAAGTTGACCGCCTGACCGAGACCGTCGGTGAGGCTGTCATCAAGGCAAAGGTCGGCGGTACCGTCAGCAATATCCGTGTTTCCGCAGGCCAGAAGGTCGATGCGCAGACCACCCTTGCAGAGATCGAACAGGTCGATAAGGGCTACTCCGTCACCCTGTCCCTGACCGCAGAACAGGCCAAGCGCATCGCCGTCGGTCAGAGCGCGACCATCCTCTATTACTGGGGCAATACCCCCGACGCCGTTGTCGAATCCATCAAGCCCGATAAGAGCGATCCCCAGAACCGCAGAATCGTTACACTCCACCTGACAGGCGACGTCACCGCAGGTCAGAGCTTCACGTTCTCCCTCGGTGAAAAGTCCACAAACTATGATACCATCGTTCCCAACAGCGCTATCCGCGAGGACGCAAACGGCAAGTTCGTCCTGACCGTCAGCGTCAAGAGCACACCTGTCGGCAACCGCTATACCGCACAGAGAACAGACATTGAGGTCATCGCAAGCGATGAGACCAGCACCGCCGTTTCCGGTCTTGCCGGCGGCGAGTTCGTCATCACGACCTCTGCAACGCCCATCGCACCCGGCCAGCAGGTCCGCCTGCCCGATAATACCTGATCCCGGTCAAGGACGAAAGGTGA
>JAKSPR010000232.1 GCA_024404655.1 Clostridia bacterium
CGGGGAGGACATTGCGCCTTTCATTTCGCTGTAAACAACGCCATTGACCTTTAACTCATCTTCGGCGTTTTCCAGTTCATAGTGCCAGCCCTCCTGCATAAAAATCTCCTTGTGACGGTAGATATTCGGATAGAATACCGCGTCCATATAAATATTCATGAGGTTTTTGAAATCCTTTTCGTTGCAGCTTGCAACAGGATAGGCGGTCTTGTCTGGATAAGTGACAGCGTTTAGGAAGGTGTTCAGAGATCCTTTGACCAGCTGCATGAAGGGGTCACGGGACGGATACTTTTTGGAACCGCAGAGTACGGTGTGCTCAATGATATGCGGGACACCTGTACTGTCGTTTGGAGTGGTGCGGAATGCAGCACAGAACACCTTATTGTCGTCATCATTGGAAATGACGCAGACGCGGGCACCGGATTTCTTATGCCGGAGGACGATACCGAGGCTGTCGATATCGCTTAAAAACTCGGAATACTCAACGG
Organism: Clostridia bacterium; assembly: GCA_024404655.1. Taxonomy (GTDB): domain Bacteria; phylum Bacillota; class Clostridia; order Oscillospirales; family CAG-272; genus RGIG3925. Next base: position 489 of record JAKSPR010000232.1, read on the forward strand.
TATAAGCGCTCAGTCTTGCAAGATCAAGGGAGGAAATATCTTTGATGATTCTGGACATGATCGTTTTTCCTTTCTAACTGGCATAAAACTGCCTTTTTTATCAGTATACCATTTTTGCGTTGAAAAAACAAGTCCCAAATAACGTATTTTAAAAAAGCAGGCTGCCATCCGAAAAAAGAATGGCAGCCTGCGGGGTTATTTATCTGATTTCAGCCGGGATATAGAGCTTTGCATCGTCGAGGCAGATGGTATTGTGTGCGATCTTCGCCGTTGTCTGCTCTTCCATCGGACCTTTGATGTTGGTATGGCGCAGATACCAGGGCCATGCGGACGAAGAAATATCAATACGCAGACGCTGTCCGGCCTTTACCTGGAATGCGTGCTCATCAAAGCGGAAATGCATCTTCACACGGTCGCCGGGAACATAATCGGGAGCAAATTCGGAAAGCTTGTGAATATCATCACGCAGACCGTAATCGCCGTCGGCCCCCTCGGGTTTTTCCAGGCTCAGGCGCATGTAGAAGCAGGTATCTTCACAGTCCGATGCGACGGTAATATCAGCTTCCATTTCGCCTTTGATGAAGGTATCTTCCGAAAACGGCTCCGTATAGAAAGAACGGACGTCATAGCGGAAATTGGGCTTGTCCTGGATGGCGCATCCGCTGAAATTGGTGCAAAGACCGCCCTTGAACGGGGTCGGATCGAATGGATTGTAAGTATAGGTGTAGTCCCCTTTGCCAAAGGTCAGCGCGCGGAGTTCTTTCACATCATAGAAATCATCTGTTGCGTAACGGTTTTCAAAAAGGCGGTAATAAGTGACCTTGCCGCGTTCAAAGGGATAATCCTCCTTTCCGAGCACTGCATTGCACCAGCGGCGTTCATAATCACCGAACGACTGACGCAGTTCCCCATCCGGGAATTCCAGCGGCTGATCGTCCTTGAAGCCGGAATGAGAATACGGGTTGACGGCAAGCGCACATTTCCCTTTCATCTCCGGCGGAATCGTGTTCCACATGTCAAAGACACCGCCGGTAAAGATATCATAGAATGCAGTGACAAGCAGCAGCGGACAGCGGTTGTTCTTCACGGCATCATGGGTCTCGGCTCCTGCATAGTGAGAGGTGGTCCAGAAAGGATCATCGCGGTCGGGGTGGCGGAAGACTTCCTCCATATCCGGCACATGCTCGCCAAAAACAGTAATCGGGAAATCCATCAGAGGCAGAGTGAGAAACGAATTGCGGCTGTAATTCTTCTCTCTGATCTGCTTGCGCTTATACATGCCGGTATACCATCCGCCGTGCAGACCGACTTTATAGACTCCGTTTCTGTAGTTGCAGTTGTAACGCTCGCAGTCCTGCACACCGAGGACAAGGCCTTTGATATCATCGGCAAAAGGCGCAGTCACATAGTGGACGGAAGAACAGTAGCTTTCACCGACCAGGAACATATCGCCGTTATAGAAGGGCTGAGTTCTGATCCATGCCTGCAAAAACAATCCGTCGTCACGTTCTTTCAGATAAGGGACACATTCACCGGAACTCTTGCCCCGTCCGCGGCAGTGCTGGAATACAACGGCATAGCCGTCTTCGGCCCATGCTCCCTGCCATTTCTGAAATGCTTCGCGCAGTTCTTCTTCTGTTTTGTTTTCATCGGTGTCAACGTAGGGAGAGCGGCGGATGACCGTCGGGTACTTCCCGTTTTCGTCAGGCAAAAGGATGAGGGTGAACAGCTCTGCGCTGTCGTTTTCGAGATAAATGCTTTTACAAATCATGGTTTCTGGTCCTCCGGTGCGCCGTTCCGGCGCGGAAATTATGTTTTACAGTCCGCCGCTATTTTTGTATGCGGCGGACTGCTTTTTTGCTTAATCAGTTTTTGTGCAGACGATAGGTCTTGATCTTCTTTGCAGGAATACGGGTTGAGAGAGTACCGTCTCTCAGGGGCAGTGCCTCACCCATACGTTCATCTGCTTCGGATGCGGAAACACCTGTGATGAGAGAACCGAAAGTCAGATCGACCGGACGTTCCTTTTCGTCGATGTTGTAAACACGCAGGATCAGATCATCATCGTCCTCTGCACACTTACAGGCTGCAATGCGGATCATGGGATCCTTGCAGGCAAACAGCATGCCGTCTGCGGGGATCTTGCCTGCATGCTTATCACAGCTGATGGCGGTGACGGCATTGGATGCAAAGCCGTATGCAGCAGCGACTGCGTTTTCTTCCTCGGCTGCACCGAACGGAAGCACACGGTATTCAAGGGTATAGGTGCCTTTGCACTGTGCAAGGGGTGTGGGGAAATCGCCCCAGTCACCGATCTCACCGACACAGCGCAGCAGGGTCAGTGCCATGGTATTCTTGCCGTCAAGGAGAATTTCATATTCATTGAGGCCTCTGTGCGCGGTGATGAAGCCAGCATTGTCTGCGTCTTTCAGCATGACGAACTGTTCGCTTCTCTGGGTGTTATAAGGGTTCGTCCAGTTTGCCCAGGGCTGGATATCACGCTTGACGATATCAAACTGACCGGCAGCATAGACGACATCGGTCTTTACATCATTTTTGAAGAGTGCGCGAACACGGTGGTTCTCTGCTTCGTTCTTGATTTCAGTGCGGATGTCAGCATAAGCGCTGTTGTCGTATAGAGTAACGCTTGTTGCAACACCAGCAAAGTGTCCTGCGTGCTTGATGGTGACAGTTATGGAATAGGGGGTTTCGGAGACGGAGAACGCCGCAGTCACCCCTTCCGTTGTTACCGGAACATCGCCTTCGACAGGCTCATAGTTATAGGTGTTTCCGCCGTCCTTGGTATCTTCAAAGAGATTGCAGGGACCGAAGGTGACGCCGTTTCTCTTGTCGGTGACAAAGAAGGAGCCGTCCTTTGCAAACTTCAGTGCGGTCAGGCTGTTTTCAAGAGTCGTACCGTTCCATGTGACGGAGGTTTTGTGCTCTGCCTTACCGGGAATCACGCGGAGCATTCTGGTGCCGACCTTGCCATCGGTGGGAAGACGGAATCTGACGGCAAAACGGTTGACAAAATCAGGCTGACGGAATTTGTCATCCGGCAGAGTGTAGGTAAAGGTTCTGCCCATGGGCGTAATGACAGCGGGAACTTCATTTCCGGCTTCATCCATGATCACAATGGATTCGACACCTGCGTCAAGGGGATAATCGACAAAAGTCTCCGCTTCCACATCACCGGATACGGTCTCGCCGATGTAGAGGAGGATGTTTCTGTCTTCACCTGCGCTGGTATCGGTGTTCTTTGCCAGATATTCCATGGCATTCTTACGCAGTGCACCTGCTGCCTGCATGGACTTCTTGAAGCGGATGCGCATTTCCTCATAGATATCATCATGAGAGCAGGAGCAGATGGAGTCATGGGGATGGTTCTGCATCAGCTTGCGCCAGCAGTAGAGATAGTAATCACGGTCGTACTTATCGCCATAGAGGAAGGAATACGCATTGACCGGCTCAGCAAGACGTTCCAGAAGATTCTGTGCGGCCTGATTGGTCTGCTTGATGTCAACACGGCAGGAGGCTGTATTGATGAGCAGGCATTTGCCGGTAGTCAGCTGACCTGCGATCTCACCTTTGCAAACTTTGAGCTTGTCGCGGTAGGGGCGGACAGCTTCAATATAATCCTTGAAATTGCTCTGCTTGAGGGTCACTTCATCCTGAATCTCATTTGCCAGCTTGATGGCCTTCGTGAGGTCGACCTGAACAGGCTGATGGTCGCAGCCGTTCATACCAAGCAGTTCCGGCGTAGCTGCGAAGCGCTCGGTGGATGCCTTTATATGCTGGATGCGTTTGAGAAGTGCTTCCTTTTCGGTGGGAAGTTCCATTGCGTTATGGTACCAGTTTGCAAACATGACGCCGAGTACTTCGGTTCCGTCCGGTGCCTGCCAGATAAGTTCGGAGCCGGTGATGCCGTTCTGCTTCACGAGCTGGTTGTCGGAGCCGATATCGTTCATGCCGCGTCCGAAAACCGCATTGTCGATGCCGAAACCTGCAATAATCTGGGGAGCCTGGGAAATATTACCGAATGCGTCCGGGAAGTAACCAGTCATGACCGGGTCGCCTCCGAATTTTCTGCAGAGTCTGATACCGTAGAGCATATTGCGGATGTTGGCCTCACCGCTTGTAAGATATTCATCCTGAAGGATATACCAGGGGCCGATCTGGATGCGGTCTGCCTTGACGAGCGCAAGAAGGCGGTCCTTCATTTCAGGACGGGTTTCCAAATAGTCTTCAATGACAGCAAACTGACCGTCCATGTGATAATAGTTGTA
>JAKSPR010000233.1 GCA_024404655.1 Clostridia bacterium
TGCTTCATGGATTTCCTCCTGCGCGTAAACTACCGCCGATATCATTGCCGAGATCGCAGGTGTATTCCCATGCAATCGTATCACCCTCATGGAGCTGATAGCGGGAACAACCGTAATTGGGGAACCAGTCATTGACGCGGTACATCCAGCCGGATAGTTCTCCGCAGTCAAATTCATAGAGATTACCGATGCCCTCAATATAGGCGGAGTGATACATTGGCGTATTTTCAAATTCCATGTGAATCCGATTCTGCCGGCAGGTACGCTGGAGAACATGGAAAACGCTCTCCCCTTCATAAAAAACGACTTCTGTCGGCGGAAGAATCCAGCCGTCCTCCGGTACAAGTTCCCGTTTTTCTTTGACAAGCCAGTCCGGATGGGCAAGGATTGCCGTACAGGAAATGGAGATGGTACAGGTATGCTCCGTATCGGAAACGGTAATATTCTCCGGTTCTACGGGAAGCGGACAACCAGCGGGGACCGGATCGGTGCCATAGCGGTCCCGTCCTGTTTCCGGGTCGAGCTGCATTCCGTTCTGAACAGAATAAGCGTAATCCTCCGGGGAGACGGTAACAGATTCGGCAGGAGACTTCCCCCCGTCAGTCACGCGCCATCCATGCAGTCCCGGTGCGTTTCCGCCGTACCAGAATGCAGCTGCCAGCAGAATAAAAACGGCAGCTATGATCCCCGCTGTACGGATATTCTTATGATTCATCGGTCCAATCCCCCAAACGTACTTTTTTCAGAGCAAACGGGATGCGGACAGCAGCCGAAACAGCATGACAGCGATCTCACACCGCAGAATCGGCTTTGTCCCCTCAATTTTAAGGGCTGTATTATCAAGAATCCCCTCGCGGAAACAGAACGCAAGAGCGCTCCTTGCCCAGTCCGGAACCCTGATATAATCGGCAAACGGAGACAGCTCATCCAGAACTGCAGCGTTTGTCATCGCGACCTCCATCCCGCAGAGTTTTGCGGCACGGGTCACCATGACAGCCGCCTCCTGCCGGGATATGGTGCCGAGCGGGTTGAATTTTCCGTCTCCCACCCCCTGTACGATGCCGTAAGAATAGGCGGTTCCCACAAACGGTGCATACCATGCAGCGGCCGGAACATCGGAGAATGCACGGACGGCTTTCGGTGTCAGGCCGTGAGCCCGGACCACGATGGTGCAAACCTCCGCGCGGGTCATATCGGTATCGGGATCAAAGAGACCGTTTCCTTTGCCGTTGATGATGCCGCGGGCTGCAAGAGCCTCGATCTCCGCCTGTGCCGGGTGTGCGTTTTTCCCGGAGATATCAGGGAAGGTCGTACCGGGAGCTGTGATCGGAACGGCTTTGACATCGGCGTGCTTTTTGGGCAGGCCGGTGCGGGATGATTCCGGAACTTCAATGGTTTTTGCATCACTCATGCGATAGAGACTTTGCTCCCCGTCCTCTGCACGGGCAAGAGCAGCAAGAGCATAAAGAGCCTGTTCCGTCGCCATCCGGTCAGAGCCGCTGCCGCCTGTCGTATGCACAAAGGATCCGTCACGCTGACAGAAAGCAAGGAAGGCATCAGCGACCGTTTTGCCGTTCTTTGTAAAGCGGGCATCCTCACAGGAAATGCCGAGCTCACAAAGGGCAACTGCGACCTGCGCACAGCTTTCGGTATTGGGGGAGCCGTAGGACGAAAAACTGCCGTCACGGTTCTGCTTCTCCGAAAGATACGCAATTCCCCGCTCCACAGCCTCGGCGACCTTTTTCTGGTCTGTGTACTTTGCCAGAGCCTGCAGTGCCATCGCCGTGAGATCAATGTCCGAAGCCTGGGCAGAACCGCCGAAGAGGCTCCAGCCGCCGTCCTTTCCCTGCATGGAAAGAATACGGTCGACATACATCTGCCGGGAGGCCTGGGTCTTCGCTTTGGGATTCTTCGGCATGGGATAATCTCTTGTGTCGAGGGCAATCAGCGCCCAGATCGGGCCGTTGAGCCCTTGGGAAACCGTGGCGTCGTAGTCTCCCAACGCTTTTGTCAGATCATATCCGCCGACATTCCGGGCATCCAGGCCAAGCGCCGACCAGACTGTGATCACGCGGGAATACTCAGTATACTTTTTTTCGTGGAGTACCCCGCCGACAGCTTTGACGTAGGCGATGACAGAGGCGGCGTAATCCGCAAGATAAGCATCCGGGACCGCATAGCCACTGCGGGCAAGGCCGAGGACGGACCAGTCTCCGCCGACGGAGCCTACCTGCGGGGACGGAGTGGATCCATAAACATACGCAGCGGTCTTTTCGACCGCATCTTTTATCCTGCTGTCTGTGCTCCTGCTCGCCAGAACGGCGTGCGCGGGAGCATTTTCCGTGGAAATATTCTGCCCTTTAACTGCGGCAAAGGCAGTCACGGTCATTTGGGCCGTGACTGCCAGTACCAACAGCAGGCTGATCATGGAGGAATTCAGCCGCTTCATGTTGATGTTATGGTTCCTTTCTTAATGGAGGAATGAGCCCCCATCCGATTGTAAATCAGTTTTCGGTGAGTGCCGAAAAACGACCGAGAATAACAGCCGCCTGAGCACGGGTGGTATCGTCGAGGGGCATCAGTGTATGGTCCGGTGTTCCGATGAAAATACCATCACTGCAAGCCCATGCCATAGCATCCTTTGCCCAGGAATGGATTTCACTGTCGTCAGCAAAGACAGACAGATCAACCGTTTCCGCAGACAGAGTCATATTCGCGTAATCAGCATAACGCTTGAGCATGAGTGCCATCTGTTCACGGGTAACAGCATCATTTACACCGAAGGTACCGTCGCCGTAACCGAGGACGATCCCTTCCTTGGCTGCCCAGTTGACAGCATCGGTATACCACTGTCCGGCCTTGACATCAGCAAATCCACTGTCATCGGTGACATTGGGTTCTCCGGCCAGTCGGTAAAGGATGGTGACAAGCATACCGCGGGTGAGTTCTGCATCGGGCGCAAAGCAGTCATCGCCGACGCCCTTCAGGATACCCTTTTCCGCTGCGGCATAAACTGCGTCTGCATACCATGCGTCATCTGCAACGTCGATGAACTCCACAATGGCGGGAGTATCAGGGGTTTCAGGCGTATCGGGAGTTTCCGGTTCTTCGGGGGCGGGGGTCAGCGCAGGTCCTGCACCGATATCAGAACCGTATGCCAGTGTGAAGACGAGGGAAACGGTGTCGCCGTCTACTGGCTGATACTCGGAAAGACCGACGTTCGGATAGCTGCCGTTGACGGCATACATCCAGCCGGATGCAGTGGTGTAATCAAATTCGCCGAGAGAAGATGCGTTCTTTCTTGCGCTGACCGGCATACCGTTATAGGCAAGGGTCTTTGCAAGTTCGGAATCTATGCCTGCGCCGTCTGCGGGGACGGAATCAATCAGGCTGCCGGAAATGGAAGCAAGATAGAAGGTCTTTTCAATGGTTCCGGTATATGCTGCAGAAAGGTTGTATTTTTCCAGCAGACGGAGAACCAGGTCCGCACCGTTTTCGCCTGCGACAATATCAATCTTCTCGGGCGCGATGAGGTAACCCTCACCGAGGATGGAAATGTCGATATCAAAGGTAACGCTGGGTGTCGGTACCACGGGAATCTCTTCTTCGACTACAGGAACCTGATCGCGGACGACAAACATCAGCTCTGCATTTTCAAAGCGGATGCCGCAGAGGCGATAGCCCATGTTGTTGAAGTTGAAGTTGTTCTTGACAAGCTCCGCAACGGTCTTTTCCGTTGTCGTGCCGTCATTATAGGTGATGGTGACCTTATAGGAATCCAGCTGATCTGCGTTCTTGACCGTGATGGGATTGATCGCATTGACATTGGGCGTGGTCGTCATGGAGACAACATATCTGCCCTCTCCGATGATGAGCTCACCGTTTTCTGCAGCGAAAGTGCCGGTAGAGTTCATACCACTGTTCAGGGCTTCCGCAAGAGAAGCATCCACTGCGGCGACAGCCTTTGTTAAGGCTGCAGGATCTTCACCGGCAGTAATGTCGGTACGTCCGTACTTTTCGGAATTGTCCACAGAGAGGATCGCGCCAACCCCGCGTTCTGCGGTTCCCTTAAGGTAGTAGTTATTTCCGATGACATTGCAGAGGTCAACGGAATTCATGCAGCCGATGACTGCGCCTACATAAGCGTCCTCTGCGCTTGCTTCGACCTTGCCGCCGAAGAAGTTGTTCTGGATGTAGCCGAAGCCGTTATTCCAGCACTGCTTGACACCTGCTTCGCCGCCGAAGATACCGCCGACATAGTTAGCGCCCTTGACGCTGCCGGTGACAATACAGTTGCGGATGGTGGCACAGGGCGTATTGGGTGCACTTGCCATGCCCCATGTGGTTCCGCCGTAGCCGCTGCCGCAGATACCGCCGACATAATTGCCGGAAGCCTCGACCGTGCCGTGGAATTCACATTTGCTGATGACAAAGGTACCGACGCTCTGACCCTTGTCAGCAACAATACCGCCGACAAAGTCCGTACCGCGGACGTCTGCATAGGAAACACAGTTTTCGATGATGCCGTTGAATTCACCTGCGAAGGAGCCGATCCACTGTTCTTCTCCCGTATAACCGATGACACAGCCTGCTTCAACGGTACAGTTCTTGATATAGACAGGAGCATTACCGTGAGAATAGCCGCCGATGAAACCGGATTTCAGGGTCTTGGTACCGGACAGCAGAGTGACATTTTCAATGGTAACAGCTGTCTTGCCTGCTGCGCCGGTGGTGTAGGTATCCACAACGCCGCAGCCATTGATTTCTTC
>JAKSPR010000234.1 GCA_024404655.1 Clostridia bacterium
TGCAAATACAAAAATCTTGTGCTATAATATATTGGATATTTCATTTCAATACGAGCACCACAAGGAGTAAGGCACGATGACTGACCTTCCGAAGGAACAATACGAGCGGATTACATACGAAAAACCCGGGTACCGTTTTTCTGTTGCCCTTGACAAAATCTGGGGATATGGACATTCTGACCGTTCCGGGCAGTTTTTCCATGAAGATCTGGAGATCAAATACTATACCGAAGGTACCTCGACCCTGCTGATCAATAATGTTCCCTACCCGGTCAGAGCCGGAGACGTCGTGATCGTCAATCCATACGACATCCATGCAACCATTCCGCTGAACGGGGAACGCGCGGTCTATCATCTTTACATGCTGAGCCCGGATTTCTTCGGGGAACGGAACAACGCCGCACCCGATCTTCGCAGAGAGCTGCTGGATCAGGGTCTTTCCTTTACCCATGTCATCCATGGAGACAGCGTCCTCTGCGATCTGCTTTCCCAGATCAATGAGGAATACAAAAATCCGGATACCTATTCCGATATGATGACGAAAAGCCTGCTCAGTGCGTTCTTTATCCGTCTGCTCCGTTGCTATACCACCGAGGACAGTGCGTTTGTCCGCAGACGCGATCTCAGCCGCTACGGCAATCAGATTTCCGAAGCGCTGCGCGTCATCCATACCGATTACGCCCGCAGTTTCACCGTGGAAGACTTATCAAAGATGTGCGGCATGAGCAAATACTGGTTCTGCCACATTTTCAAGGAAATGACAGGACGTTCTCCCATCGAATATATCAACTGGTACCGGGTCAAAGTCGCAGATGCGCTGCTTGATTCCTCCGGCTGCAGCATCTCCGAGGCAGCAGCTGCCACCGGCTTCTCTACTGCCAGTTATTTCTGCCGCTGTTATAAGAAATACAACGGTCACTCCGCTTCCGAACGAAAACGGAGCACTAACTGAACAACATCGTGCAATCATTCCGCAAGATTGTGTCTTTTCAAACGCTGCATTTTCCTGTATAATGATTCTTGAATACCGGGAATTCCGTCAGCACTCCGATGTGCTGCTGCTTTCCCGTGAAAAGGAATGATATTGACATGAAAACGAAGTTCGGCATTGTCGGCACAGGCACCATCGCCGCCTTTCACGCAAAGGCGATCCGGTCGCTGCCGCGGGCCTGTCTGTACGGCGCAGCCGACGCGGATGAACTGCGTGCTGAACAGTTTGCAAAAGAACACATCTGCCGGGCCTATCCCGACTTTGATGCCATGCTCTCCGATCCGGAACTTGACGCAGTCTGTATCTGTACCCCCAGCGGTCTGCATCCGGAACAGGCTGCAAGAGCCCTGCGTGCGGGAAAACATGTGGTGCTGGAAAAGCCCATGGCACTGGATACAGCCTCCGCCGCAATGCTGGCGGAAGAAGCGGAAGAATCCGGAAGCCGTCTGACCGTGGTTTCCCAGCTGCGGTTCACCGATTCCGCCCGCTATGCAAGACAGCTGCTTTCGGAGGACGCATTCGGCAGGCTTTCCATGGTCTGCCTTTCCATGAACTACTGGCGCTCACCGGAATACTACGCCGCAAATCCGTGGCGCGGCACCAGACGCTTCGACGGCGGAGGTGCCCTTATGAATCAGGGCATCCACGGCATTGATCTTCTGCAGTTTTTGCTGGGTCCTGCCCGTGTGATCAGCGCATCCGCCAATACCGTGACCCATAAAATTGAAGTGGAAGATACCCTCTGCGCCCTTGTCTCCTTCGACTGCGGCGCTATGGGTACCATCACCGCTTCCACCTGTGCATATCCCGGATTTGACAGGCGGCTGGAGATTTTCGGGGACAGAGGTCATCTCGTCATGCGGGAATCGGAAATTGAGGAACTGATCATCGACGGAAACGAGGTCTCCTGTCAGAACACCGAACCCAAAACCTCTTCTGCCGGAAATCCCACCCAGATCCCATGGGAGCTGCACGCACGGCAGATCGACAACCTGATCGACGCAGTCCGGACAGGTACGTCCCTTGTGAGCACCGCTCGTGACGGTCTTCTTGCCGTTCAGATGATCGAATCCATCTACCGTGCAGCAGGACAATCACATTCACCATCTGGAGGAAACTAACATGACCGGAAATGTCAAAAAAATCGACGTCCATGTCCATACACTGCGTTATCCTGAAATCTCTCTGCCCCGTTCGGACGGAGACAATTTTGCTTCTCCCGAGCAGCTGATCTCCATGTACGATGCCTGGGGCATTGAATGCGGCATCATTCAGCCCGCTGTGGCAAATGAATGCTGTTATACCGTTTTAACCAATGAGGAAGCCTGCATCATCTCCCGTGAGCGGCCCGACCGCTTCTATTTCAGCTGTGATCTTTCTCCCCGAATGGGCGAAAACGGTCCCGCAACGAACTTTGATGCGATCCTTGACCATTACAAAAAACTTGGCGCCAAAGGTGTCGGCGAGCTGTGCTACAACATGCCCTTTGACGATCCCGATTCCGAGCGGATGCTGTGTGCCTGCGGAAACGCCGATATGCCCGTCATCATCCATATTGCCCACAGGATCGGTTCCTGTTACGGCGTCTATGATGAGCTGGGACTTCCCCGCATCGAACGGATGCTGAAAAAATACCCGAAGCTGAAAGTTGTCGGTCACTCCCAGTGCTTCTGGTCGGAAATCGACGGGAATGTCACGGAAGAGACCCGCATGCAGTATCCGAAGACGAAGATCACCAAAGAAGGACGGCTTCATTATCTGCTCCGCACTTATCCGAATCTGTTCTGCGATATGTCCGCAGGCAGCGGCGGCAACGCCTTCATGCGTGATGAGGATCACGCGGAGCGTTTCATCGAAGAATTTCAGGACCGCCTGATGTTCGGTACGGACATTTGCTCCCCGAGAAACTTCTTCCCGCTGTCCGGCTGGCTTGACAAAATGCATGCCGACGGACGCATTTCCGATACCGCTTATTACAAGGTCTGCCGGGGCAACGCCATCCGTGAATTCAAGTTAAGACCTGATGAAACCAACTGATACGGAGGATCCCTATCCATGACAAAGTTAGCACTGCTGGGCGGCGAGTCCACCCGTTTCCCGGATCGTTCCCAGGATGAACTGTTCCGCTGGCCGATCGTAACGAAAGAAGATGAGGAAGCGGTTCTCGACGTTGTCCGGAACAACCGTTATTCCGGAACCGATATCACCACGAAATTTCAGGATGAATTTGCAAAGTGGATCGGCAGAAAATATGCCATCTGCTACTCCTCCGGCACCATGTCCCTCTCCGCTGCCATGTTTGCGGTGGGACTGGGGGTAGGGGATGAGATCATCTGTACTACCAAGACCTACTGGGCCAGCATTTCCCAAGCCATCAACTTCGGTGCTTCCGCCGTGTTCTGCAATATCGACGATAACCTGAGCATGGATCCCGCCGATCTGGAACGCTGCATTTCCCCGCGCACCAAAGCGATCATGGTCGTTCACTACTGCAGCTATCCTGCCGATATGGACGCCATCATGGCGATTGCCAAGAAGCACAACCTCATGGTCATTGAGGACGTTTCCCACGCCCACGGAACGCTTTACAAGGGACGCAAGGTCGGTACCTTCGGCGACGTCGCCGCCATGTCCATGATGAGCGGCAAAGCCTTTGCTGCAGGTGAGCTCGGTACCCTTGTCACCGACAACAGAAAAATCTATGAGCGCGCGATGGCCTATGCACACTACGAGCGCAACAACGCTGCATTCATCACCGAATCCGAAGATCTGAAACCCTATTATCACATCGCCCTCGGCGGTGTCAAAGGCCGTGCCAATCAGGTCTGTTCCGCGCTTGCTCTTGGGCAACTGAAATATTACGATGAACGTACCGAAGAAATCGACCGCGCCATGAACTATTTCTGGGATCAGCTGGAAGGGCTGCCCGGCATCCGTCCCATCCGTCCCAAGAAAGGCGAAGGCTCCACCATGGGCGGCTGGTATAATGCGCAGGGACAGTATCACCCGGAAGAGCTCCACGGCCTGCCCGTCGGACGCTTCTGTGAGGCAGTCCGTGCCCAGGGCTTCGGCGGCTGCTGGGACGGTGCAAACTTCTGTCTGCACAATCACGAATTCTTCAAGACCTTCGACCTTTATCATCTCGGCAAACCCTCCCGTATCGCCTATAACGACCATGACGTCCGTCTGGATGACCAATACTTAAAGCCCTCCGAATCCCGTTTCTGCTTCTCCATTCCGTGGTTCAAGAAATTCGATCAGGAAATGATCGACGCTTACGCCGCATGCTACCGTACCGTCATTGAAAACCACGAGCAGCTCATCGAAAAGAAGGAAGACGACGAACAGGGCGGCCGTTGGTACGGCATGGAAAACCACGCAAAGAAGTAAAGCACACAGCATCCCCCTTTTGTCAAAAATAATCTTTATATATTCCACTCGCAAAAGAAAGGATGAATCACATGAAAAAAACAGCACTTCTCTCCGCTGTGCTCGCAGCGGTATGCCTTGCCTCCGCAGTCGGCTGCGGCGACCCGGCAGCCCCCGGCAAAGATACCCCGCCCCCCCCTACAGGCTCTTCCGCAATCACCGAAGCTGTGACAGATGCTGTCACAGAACCCGGCTATCCGGCACCCGATACCTCCGAACTTGATTTCGGCGGTGCCGCTGTCCGCTTCATTGCTCCCGAATGGGGCACCTACACCTACTACTTCACCGACGAAATGGACGGTGAAGCAGTCAACGATGCAGCCTTCACCCGTCTGAGCAACGTCCAGAA
>JAKSPR010000235.1 GCA_024404655.1 Clostridia bacterium
AGCGCTGCCGGAGCTGGCGCGGCTGTATATCCGCATGAAAGAGGACGGCAGCTACAACCGGGAAGATTTCCTCCACGAGGCGGTCAAGCTGGGCGGCTTTTACGTCCCCGCCTTCTATTCCGTTGCCTACAACGAGGACGGCACCATCAAGTCCGTCACAAAGAAATACGACGATATCCCCGACAAGGTCACAAAGCGGATCATCAAGGACTTTGACAAGAGCTACTACCCCAAGGAAACGCCGCTGCCCCTCATCGAGACGGTGCAGGACCGCATCATGCTGGAGGTCTACCGCGGCTGTCCCAGAGGATGCCGTTTCTGTCAGGCGGGCATGGTCTACCGTCCCATCCGGGAAAAGTCGCCGGAGGTGCTGTGCGAGCAGGCAAAGTGCATCTATGAAAATACAGGCTACGATGAAATCTCCCTTTCCTCCCTCTCCATCAGCGACTACACGCGGCTGGAACAGCTGACGGAATCCCTGCTTTCGTGGACGGATGAAAAGATGGTCAGCCTTTCTCTGCCCTCCCTGCGGGCGGACACCTTTACAAAAGAGCTGATGGACAAAATTTCAACCGTCCGTTCCAGTACCCTGACCTTTGCGCCGGAGGCCGGAACCCAGCGTCTGCGGGACGTCATCAACAAAAACGTCACCGAAGAGGAAATTCTGCGGGCTGCCAACGTGGCCTTTGCTGCCGGCAAGACGCAGGTGAAGCTTTACTTCATGATCGGTCATCCGACGGAGACCAATGAGGACCTTGACGGCATTGCCTCCCTTTCCTCCCACGTGGTACACGCCTATTTCGTCTGCCCCGACAGACCCAAAGGACAGCGCGGCAGCGTTCAGGTCACACTGAGCGTGGCGGCCTTTGTGCCGAAGCCCTTTACGGCGTTCCAGTGGGAAAAGCAGGACCCCCTTGCCGTGACCGAGGAAAAGCAGCGTTATCTGCGGCATGTCATCACTGACCGGAAGGTCAAGTATAATTATCACGACGCGCAGGTGGGACGCATTGAAGGCGTCTTTGCCCGGGGCGACCGGAAGCTTTGTGCGGCACTTCTGGAAGCGCACCGCCGCGGCATCCGCTTTGATGCGTGGGAGGAATTCTTCTCCTACGATGCGTGGATCGACATTTTTGCATCGGTCGGCGTTGATCCCGATTTCTACACGACCCGCGGATTCGGACTTGACGAGATTCTGCCGTGGGACGTGATCGACTGCGGTGTGGATAAGTCCTTCTTACTGCGCGAGCGCGCAAAAGCATACGAAACGAAGACGACACCGAACTGCATGGAGCACTGCTCCGGCTGCGGTGCGAACAGATTAGGAGGTGAGCAGACATGGTGTCAAAGAGAACTCTGCCAATACCGGAAGACCAACTGATGGATGATGTTCACATCCAATCGGGAACCGTCACGGTACGGCTCGGCTTTTACAAGGTCGGACGGCTGCAGTATATTTCCCATCTTGATTTGCAGCGGTCCATGAAGCGGGCGTTTTTACGCTCCGGGCTGCCCATCTGGTTCTCCGAGGGCTTCAATCCCCACCCGAAAATGGTGTTCTCCACGCCCCTCTCCATCGGCATTGAGAGCGAATGTGAGTTTGCCGACGTGAAGTTCACCCGTCCTGTCACCCCGAAGGAGGTCATGGACGGCTTCAACGCCTGCATGACGGACGAGCTGCAGCTTTTCTACGCCGCGCCTCCCGTCTGCAAGATGACGGATGTGGCATGGGCGGTCTATGAAATCGTGATGAAGCATCCGATGGCATCGGCGGAAACGGCGGAAAAGCTGAATATGCTGTTCACCCATCCCCTTGTCATGACAAAGAAATCCAAATCCGGGGACAAAGACGTGGATATCGCGCCGTATATCAAAGACCCGAAGACCGTCTATGATGCGGAAAACGGGGTCATGCGGCTGCATGTTCTGCTCTGTGCGGACAATGCGAATTTCTTAAACCCCGAATATCTTATGAAAGCTGCCGAGCGGGAGCTGGGATTATCCTTTGAGGATCCGGAGAGCTCACAGTATTCGGTGAAGCGGACGAACCTTCTGCTGGCAGATGGGATTTCGGAGTTTACCTGATCAGGATTTCTTGTACAAATATGGCTTTTGGCCTTGCATTTTCCGGAGCTTCATGTTATAATGACACAACAGAAATGCAAGGCATTCTATTTTGAAAGTGAAAGGAAATACCATTATGAAACAATCAAAATCCGTCATCCCGCTGCTTCTGCTGGCGGCAATGATGACCTCCGGCGTACTGGCCTCCTGCGGGGAAGCTGCGGCGGATAACAAACCGGACGTGACGGCGGGGGACACGGCACCTGGGACGGCGGCTGTGACGGAAGCGGTCACCGAGGACCCGGCCTCCCACGACAGCATTCCGACGCTTGATTTCGGCGGTGCTCATCTGCGCATGGCAGGTCAGGCCTACCATGTGACAAACGATATGGATATGTGGATCGAAGCGGAAGTGGGCGATGTGGTCCGTGATACGATCTATCAGCGCAACCGCGCTGTGGAGGAGCGTTTCAACATCGTCATCGACAAGCCTCTGATGGATGAGTACAACAACATTTCAACGGCAGTCAAGAATACGGTCCGGGCAGGTGAAGACGCGTATGATATCGTTGTCAATCAGCTGGCGACGAGTTCTGCGGACGTGCTCAACGGCTATTATCTGAACTTAAACGATGTGCCCTATCTTGATTTCTCCCGGCTCTGGTATCCGGCAGCGGTGGTCGAATCCGCGACCCTTGATGATCAGCTCTATCTGATCGTCAGTGATATGTGTCTGACCTACGTCGGGCAGACCTGGTCCATGTGCTTCAACAAGGAGCTGGCGGCAAACTACGATATCGAAGACCTCTACACGCTGGCGCGGGAAGGAAAATGGACCCTTGACAAGCTGAAAGAGCTTTCCTCTGCCCTGTATGTCGATCTGAACGGTGACGGACAGCGCAACGAGGAAGACCTCTACGGCTTCACCTACGGCTCCGATCTCTCGGGCTGCAAGGCGGCGGCTTTTGTCTACGGTGCGGGACAGCGGTTCCTTGATGTAACGGAGGACCACGCTATCGTGAATCTTCTGAGCACCGAAAAAGCACAGGCGGCGGCTGCGAAGCTCTATGACCTCAACCACATGGCGGGCAGCGCGAATCTGTCCTCCTACGGCAACGGCAACCCCATTGACGCAATGATGGCAGGTCATGCGGTCTTTGTTCCGGCACAGCTGACCCATTATTACAACTACGCCCGCGACTTCAACGGCACCTTCGGCGTGCTCCCCATGCCGAAATATGACGAGAACCAGAAGAACTATGCGACCCTCTGTGATGCGGGCTGCAACTGCATCACGGTACCTACCACCTGTACCAATCTCGAACTGGCGGGTGCTGCCATTGAAGCCTTCTCCTCCTACTCTCACAATGTGGTCGTTCCGGCATACGTGAATCTCGCGCTGCAGACCAAGGTCGCGCGGGATGAAGAATCCGTCGAGATGATGCAGATCGTCCTTGACAGCCGTGTCATGGACTTCGGTTATCTCTACTGCGGCTGGACCGGCTGGACGTGGAAGCTGGGCGATCTTCTGAAGGATACCGGCAAGTACGCATCCACTGTTGAAAAACAGCAGAAGGCCATGGACAAATACTACGAAAAGGTCATCGCCCAGTTTGAAAAAGACGAATAAACTCCCGGAAAACGGAGTGTTTTAGAAAGGATTTACCACCATGATCAACTTCAACAAAGCGATCCTCCGCGACAAGATCCACGCCTGCTGGATCGGCAAGAACATCGGCGGCACCATGGGTACGCCCTACGAAGGCAGACAGCAGATCAACGACATCCAGGGCTTCTCCACCCCCGAAGGCGTGGTACTGCCCAACGATGACCTCGACCTGCAGCTGGTCTGGCTGCGTGCGGTGGAGGACGTGGGTCCCTATGCGCTGAACTGCTCCATCCTCGGCGAATACTGGCTGAACTACATTCCGCCCCAGTGGAATGAGTACGGCATCGGCAAGAACAACATGCGTGCAGGACTGCTCCCGCCCATGTCCGGTGAGTACCACAACGACTGGAAGCACTCCAACGGCGCATGGATCCGCACCGAGGTCTGGGCCTGCATGGCGCCCGGCTGCCCGGATGTAGCCATCCGTTACGCAAGAGAAGACGCCTGTGTCGACCACGGCGCCGGTGAAGGTACCTTTGCGGCTATCTTTGTGGCTGCTGTCGAGGCTGCCGCCTTTGTCATCACAGACATCCGCCGTCTGATCGACATCGGTCTTTCCAAGATCCCGGAGGGCTGCCGCATGACCCGCTCCATGAAGCTGCTCCTTGACTGCTACGACAAGGGCGACGACTGGAAGACCGCACGGAACAAGCTGGTGGAGGATTCCGCCGATCTCGGCTGGTTCGAGGCTCCCGCAAACGTAGCCTTCTCCATGCTGGGCATGCTGTACGGTGAGGGTGACTTCAAGAAGTCCATGATCCTTGCCATCAACTGCGGCGACGATACGGACTGCACCGGTGCAACCCTCGGTGCGCTGTGGGGCATCATGTACGGTACTGCGGGCATTCCTGAGGACTGGAAAGCACACATCGGTGAAGGCATCACCACCGTCGCCATCAACCGCGGCTCCCTCTACGGTGTTCCGGAGACCTGCGAAAAGCTGACTGACCGTGTCATTGCGCAGCAGGGTGTCATGATGCGTGCAAACCATGTTTACAACGTCCAGATCAACGACAATGCGGA
>JAKSPR010000236.1 GCA_024404655.1 Clostridia bacterium
GTTGGCCAGCACCGAGATCACCCCGCAGCCGCCGAGGGACAACGTGGGAATCGTCAGCGCGTCGTCCCCGGCGTAGACATCCAGTACGCCTTCCGTCTCATAGAGAATCTGCGCCGTGTGGGTCAGATTTCCCGATGCGTCCTTGACGGCGCGGATGCACTCGTGTTTTGCCAGCCTCCCGTAGAGCTTCGGGGAAACGCTGACCCCGGTTCGCCCCGGCACTTCGTAAAGGATCACGGGTATCCCCGCCGCATCGGCAACGGTCATATAGTGACGGTACAGTCCTTCCTCCGTGCATTTGTTATAATACGGGGTCACACAGAGCAGCGCATCGGCTCCCGCCCGGACGGCATTCTTTGCCAGCTTCACTGCCTTTTCCGTCGACGGCGAGCCGCAGCCGGCGATCACGGGAATATCGGGTACTGCGTGTTCCTTTGCCAGCGCGGCAAGCATGCTCTGCTCCCGATAGGAGAGTACCGCCGCCTCCCCTGTGGTCCCGCAGACAACAAGCGCGGAGATACCCGCTTCACACTGAGCACGGACGAGCGCGGCAAAGGCTGTTTTGTCCGGTTTTCCGTCTGCAAACGGTGTGATGAGTGCCGTTGCGGCACCGCGGAAGATCGGTTTTTGTTTCATGATGGATTCCCCCTGTCAAAGTTCCTTCGCTTTCAATATATGCAGAAGAACCCCATCGCGGCAGGAACCGTATTCCTCCCGCAATGAACTCAAAATTTACATTTCGGGCTTTACATTCCCCAAAAACTATGCTATACTATAAAGAAAAGCAACGAACACGAAGGAGTTTTTGAGCTTCGTTATGAATACAGAGAAGGAAATCCTCGGGCAGCGTCCCGAAACCACCCTGACAACCGCAGATTTTGCATACGATCTGCCCGAAGAGCTGATCGCCCAGACCCCCAGCCCCGAGCGCGACGGCTGCCGCCTGATGCTGCTCGACCGGAACACCGGCGATATCCAGCACAAAATCTTCCGCGATATCTATGACGAGCTGCAGCCCGGCGATGTTCTCGTCATCAATGATTCCAAGGTCATTCCCGCCCGCATCTACGGCGAAAAATGCTATGCCCCCGGTGAGACCGTCCCCGATAAGCCCGTTTCCGTCGAATTTCTTCTGCTCCGTCAGATGGAAACCGATGTGTGGGAGGTGCTTCTGCACCCAGGACGCCGTCTGAAGCCCGGTGCCGCCGTCGATTTCGGCGGAGGACTGCTCCACGCGGATATCTTAAAGACCGTGGAGGACGGCAACCGCATCGTCCGCTTCACCTACGACAAAACCGTTTTCGGCAATCTTTATGAGGTTCTTGACCGCATCGGCTCCATGCCTCTGCCGCCCTACATCACAAAGAAGCTGGAAGACAAGAGCCGCTATCAGACCGTTTACGCAAAAGAAGAAGGCTCCGCCGCAGCACCTACCGCAGGTCTTCACTTCACAGAAGAACTGCTTGATAAGATCCGTGCAAAGGGCATCAAGGTCGTCCCCGTCATGCTGCACGTGGGGCTTGGCACCTTCCGTCCCGTCAAGGTCGATAATGTCCGCGACCATGTCATGCACGCCGAGTATTTCTCGGTTTCCAGAGAGGCAGCCGACACCATCAATGCTGCAAAGGCAGCCGGCGGCAGAATCATTGCCTGCGGCACCACCTCCGTCCGGACGCTGGAAAGCGCGGCAGACGATAACGGCGTCATTCAGCCCATTCACGGCGATACCCGCATATTCATTTATCCCGGCTACAAGTTCCGCGCGGTGGATGCGCTCATCACCAACTTTCACCTGCCCGAAAGCACCCTGCTCATGCTGGTGTCCGCCCTTTCCTCCCGCGAAATCATCATGCACGCCTACGAGGAAGCCGTGAAGGAACGCTATCACTTCTTCTCCTTCGGCGATGCTATGTTCATTCACTGACCCAACACGGAGGCCCCCATGTCCGAAATGAACCCAAAGACCCGCACCCTCTGCGTGGTCGGCCCCACCGCCTCCGGCAAAACGGCACTGGCGGTCAAATTGGCAAAGGCGCTGAACGGCGAGGTCATTTCCTGCGACTCCATGCAGATCTATGACCGCCTGTCCATCGGTACCGCAAAACCGACAACAGAGGAAATGGAGGGCATCCCCCATCACCTCATCGGTTTTGCTGATCCCCGCGTCCCCTTTTCCTGCGCCGATTATGTGCCGCTGGCAAAAGCTGTTATTGACGATATCACCGCCCGCGGGAAGCTGCCCGTTTTTTGCGGCGGTACGGGATTATACCTTGACAGCGTTCTCTCCGGCACGGAATTTTCCGCAGCACCCGCAGACACCGCCGTCGGTGACGAGCTCCGCGCGGAGTTCGCCCGGAACGGCATTGACGGCATCTACGCCCACCTGCAGGAGCTCGACCCCGCCTCTGCTGAGGCCATTCACAAAAACAATGCCAAGCGCATCATCCGCGCGCTGGAAATCGTCCTGACCACCGGAAAACCCAAATCCGTCTGGGACGCAGAATCCCATAATATCCCCTCTCCCTACCATGCGACGGTCATCGGCCTTGATTACAAGGACCGTTCCGTCCTCCACGAGCGCATCAACCGCCGCGTCACCCTGATGCTGGAAGCGGGTCTGGTCGATGAGGTCCGCACCCTTTACGAGGGCGGCTGGCTGCCGGAGGGCTCCACCGCCGCGCAGGCCATCGGCTATAAGGAATTTTCCGCATACCTGCGGGGAGAAATGACCGAAGCGGAGGCGGCAGAGCAGATCCGTACCTCCACACGCCGTTATGCCAAGCGGCAGCTCACATGGTTCCGCAGAAATCCCGCGGTCCACTGGCTTTACCCCGATACCATCACCCCGACGGCAGGCAAAACGACAGCCGATATCCTTGCGGAAGAGGCCGTCCGGATATTTGAAAACGACAATCCATAAATCAGGCGGACACCGCAGAAAGGAAACACGATGGATCTCGCGTATTTAAGAAGCGTACTCAAATATATCATCACCACCGCCCTGTCAATCGGTCTTGCCGTGTTTCTGCTCTATCATCTGATCGGCAGTTTCACCACCGAGGTCGAGACCGCGCCCATCACCTTCACCACCCAGGAGCAGGCCCAGGATTACGACGCCTACATCTTCCGCGGTGCATACCTGCTCTATACCTCCCCGGGTGAGGCCGGAACCATCAACCACCTCCGTGAGGACGGTGAGAAGGTCGCTGTCGGCGAGGAAATCTGTCAGGTCTACGCCGGCTCC
This sequence comes from Clostridia bacterium, assembly GCA_024404655.1. Lineage (GTDB taxonomy): Bacteria > Bacillota > Clostridia > Oscillospirales > CAG-272 > RGIG3925. Next base: position 3,245 of record JAKSPR010000236.1, read on the forward strand.
GCCTCCGATGAGGACGCCCACGCCCTGCAGGAGATCGACCGGAAGCTGGAACGTCTCTATAACAGCAACTTAAAAGAGAACGTCAACTATTCCGATACCCAGCTCATCGACGCAGCCATCAACAATACGTATTATACCCTGCTTGCCCGCATGGCCAGCGGCAGCGCAGGCTACGCCATGGCAAAATCCGATGATCTCATCGCCGCCATGAATCAGCGTCTCATCATCACCCGTCACGTTGACAGCTTCGATGCGCAGATCGCCCAGCTGGAAAAAGAGCGCGCTTCCCTCGTCTCCGGCACCGGTACCGTTGCAGAGACCGTCATGGCAGACCGCTCCGGCTACTATTACGCCGATATCGACGGCTTTGAGGGCATTTTCAATGCCGATAAGCTCTCCAACATGACCCTGAATGAATACGACAAACTGATTTCCTCCGCTGCCGATATGTCTCTGCAGCGCAGCAAGACCGGCGGCTATAACTGCGGCAAGATCATCACCGAGTACAACTGGTACTTGACCTGCCGCATCACGACCGAGGAAAGCCGTGCCTATACCGAAGGCTATACCTATACCGTCATCTTCCCCTATAACTCCGATACCCGCATTGCGATGATCCTTGACCGTATGATCCTGCAGGCCGATGACGACCGCGTCGTGCTGGTCTTCCGTACCAACATCATCCCCGAGCATTTCAGCTTCCTGCGCCGTCAGAGCGTACAGGTCGTCACCAGTACCTATGAGGGCTACAAGGTTCCCTTGTCCGCCGTGCGTATGCTGGGCGGCAAGCAGGGCGTTTATATTCTCGAAGGCTATGTCGTCAAATTCCGTGAGATCGAGCCTCTGCGCGAGATAGAAGGATACTTTATCTGCCGTGAAAACGACGGCTCTGCGGAAAACGTCGGCAAACTGGCCCTCTATGACCGCATCATCATCAGCGGCAAAAACCTGTATGTCGGAAAAATCATCTCGTAATCCTGCATAGATTCCCGGAAAAACACCGTATTCTATATAAAAAGAGGTCCAAAGCGATTATGGAAACCACAGCAGAACAGATGGAAGCCTTTGCAAAGATCGACACGTGCTTAAAAGACGTACGTGCCTCCATCAAAGAAGCAGAAAAAGCATCCCCTTATCACAAGGAAGTCACCCTGATGGCCGTCACCAAGACCATCGACTGCGACCGTATCAATCATGCCATCGACGCAGGCGGCATCCGCTGCATCGGCGAAAACCGCGTACAGGAGTTATGCGACAAATACCCCCATCTGCACCTGGACGGTGTCTCCGTCCACCTGATCGGCTCCCTGCAGTCCAATAAAGTCAAATATATCATCGACAAGGTGGATATGATCCACTCCCTCGATTCCCTCTCTCTTGCCAAGGAGATCGAAAAGCAGGCCGCAAAGCATGACCGCATCATGGACTGCCTGATCGAAATCAACATCGGACGCGAGGAATCCAAGGGCGGCATCATGCCGGAGGATCTCTTCTCTTTCTATGA
>JAKSPR010000237.1 GCA_024404655.1 Clostridia bacterium
TTGACCACACCGGCCTTCATGACCACAATCTGGTCGGAGATGCTCATTGCCTCCTCCTGGTCGTGGGTGACGAAGATGGTGGTGATGCCGGTCTCCTTCTGGATGCGGCGGATCTCCTCACGGGTCTGCAGACGCAGACGGGCGTCGAGGTTGGAAAGCGGCTCATCAAGGAGCAGAACGCGGGGCATTTTCACAAGCGCACGGGCGATGGCAACACGCTGCTGCTGACCGCCGGAAAGCTCGCTAGGCTTGCGTTCCAGAAGCTCGTCGATCTGAACCAGCTTGGCGGCTTTCAGCACACGCTTGTCCATTTCCTCGCGGGTGAGCTTGTCTTTTCCTTTGAGATTCTGCAGCGGAAACAGGATATTCTGACTGACGGTCAGATGGGGATAGAGTGCGTAGTTCTGGAAAACCAGTCCGACACCCCGGTGTTCCGGTTCCAGATTCGTCACATCATCGTCGCCGAAGAAGATTTTTCCGGAGGTGGGTTTCTGTAAACCGCAGATCATATAAAGGGTCGTACTTTTACCGCAGCCGGAGGGACCGAGCAGACCGACCAGCGTACCATCCGGAATTTCAAAGGTGAAATTGTTGACGGCAACGACGTCTTTCTTCTCTTTTTTGTTGCGGCTGGGGAAGACTTTGGTGAGATTTTCAAGAACTACTTTCATCTGTTTCGTACCTGTCCGTGAGAATTGTTTTTCGCAGAATCAATCTGCTATTCTACCCTAATTATACCACATTTTTTGCAATAGTCAAGAGCGGCGGGGAAAACTCATAGCGCAGTCAGCATAAACCCATAGGAAAACGCCGCCGTGTGCAGTTCGTATTCTTCTTCCGGTTCCGGACCGCAGGAGTTGCTGCCGATGCCGCGCATCATCGCATCAAGATACAGGTATTTTGTTTCCGTGCGCACAAGCTCATCCCGGTGTCTTGCGGACGTCAGATTTTCAAGGGTGAAATCATGGAAGGAGAACGCAAACCGTCTGGGTGTTCCGGGATCGGATGCGGCAATGATACCGGTCTGATTTTCAGGATCGGTGATCTCTACCCGTACAGTATCCTCATGGCTGCCCGTTTCCTGGGGAACATCATAGAGGAAGTTCATATCTTTGACAGACGCACGGAACGTGCCGAAATATGCGGCATCCTTTCTGTCGGGATAGCTGTCGCCGGGACCTCTGCCGACCCATGCGGCTTCCGTCATGGAAGCAGGCAGAGGGAGCACAAGACCGATACGCGGAAGCAGTTTCGGCGGGTTGCCGTAGGGCGCGCCTTCTGCACGGATGAGCACATGACCGCCGGGATAAATATGATAGGTGATAACCGCATCAAAGCCCCAGAATTTGCTCTGCGGCAGCATTTTGCCGCGGCAGATTACGATGATCTCACTGTCTTTTTTCTCGACTGCGGTTTCATGTTCTGCAAAGTGAACATCATGGACCAGATAGGACGCCCATTCTCCCGCTTTGCGCGGAGAGAAGCCCGTGATGCCGTCGTTGTCGGTGGGTGCACGATGAAAATTCACTTTCATGGGAGCAGCCAGCCGCTTGACACCGCCGACTGTCCATGAGGAAAGCATTCCGTTTTCGATGGAAACAGAGAAGTTCTCCCCTTCCACCGAAACAACACCTTCCGCAGATTCCGAAACAGAGCAGACCATCGGCTCCGGCTTGACGGAAGCAGGATCAGCATCTTTCAGAATCAGAGACTTATGACCAAGCTCCGTATCGCCTTTGGTAAAGAGAATATCTGCCGTGCAGAAACCGATGAGACCTTTTCCACTGAGATCACAGGTGATTTTCCGGCTTTCATGCGGCGCGATGCCGTCAAGGGTCAGATGATCTTCCCGGACAACTTCACCGTCGCAGAGAATCCGGATACGCAGATCAACCCCGTCAAAGGGTGTGAAATCTGCTGTGTTCATGACGATGATGCCGTCATCTGCCCGGGAAATGGCGGCAGGCGCACTGACTTCTTTCAGTTCTGCCCATGTGGGCTTCGGCGTGCCGTCGCTGGTATGGTAGCCATCCAGAGAGAAGTTCGACCAGTGATAGAGATCCCCGAAGTCACCGCCGTAAAGATATCGCGCCTCACCGTTCCGGCCTTCTTCATAGAAGCCGTGGTTCTTGTACTCCCAGACATAACCGCCGCAGATCTGCGGGTGGGTGTAGATATAGTTCCAGATATCGGCAAGTCCCCCGGGGCTGTTGCCCATGGCATGACCGTACTCCGTCATGAGTACCGGCATTCCTTCCGGTTCAAAAGCGGAAAGCTGGGCAATGGACATGTAGCCGGTCAGACGGAATTCTCCCTGATCGACATAGGGCGGGTTGATGTGCAGCGGCTTTCTGACTTTCTGTTCCCGCAGCCAGGCGGCGCACTTATCATAGTTGTCCCCGGCACCGCATTCGTTGCCCAGAGACCAGATATTGATGCAGGTCTCGTTTTTGTCCTGATAATACATGCGGGAGATACGGTCAAAGAACGCATCAAACCATTCGGGGTCCTTGTTGAGTGCCCCCTGATCGCCGGAAACATAAGCACCGTGGGATTCCGCATCCGCCTCATCCATGACATAGATACCCAGCCGGGATGCGATTTCATAGAATACCGGCTGCTGGGTGTAATGACAGCAGCGGATAGCATTCAGATTGTGCGCTTTGATATCTTCCAGTTCCGCACGGATGCGGGCGGTGTTGATCGCCTTGCCTTCGTGGGGATCGTTGTCGTGACGGTTGACGCCTTTCAAAAGAATCGGTTTGCCGTTTAAGAGCAGCTGATTGCCCTTCGTTTCGGAGAAGCAGATACCGGCATCCTTTGTGTGAATCTCATCGGGCATGCCGTCGGCTTTGACGGTGAACACAAGACGATAGAGATAGGGATCTTCTGCATTCCAGAGATGGGGAGTTCCGACGGCGAGGAAGAACGAATCCCTTTCCTTTCCGGGATGGGTTTCCGATGCAAGCTGTTTCCCGTCCGTGTCAAAGACTGTAAGGGTCAGGGAAGCGTCGTCCGCTCCCGTCATCACGGTATCAACGGAGAAACCGTTTTTCTCTGGCACGATGGTGTAATCCCAGAGGGATGCCTTTCCTTCTTCGATCAGATAAACGCTGCGGAAGATACCGGAGGCCAGCAGCATATCCTGATTTTCCAGATAGGAAGCATCGGAGTAGGTGTAAACCTTGACTGTCAGCACATTGTCCCCGGTTTTCAGCGCGGCGGAAATGTCAAATTCGGATGCAATGCGGCTGCCCTTGGAAAAACCGATATAGATACCGTTGACATAGACAAAGAAAGCATTGTCAACGCCCAGAAAACGCAGGATCGTCCGTGCAGCAGGCACAGAGCAGTCAAAATGGGTGCGGTAAACACCGACGGGGTTGTCCCGGTCAATGTGCGGCGGGTCGTAGGGAAAGGGATATTCCACGTTGGGATAGAGACAGGAGCCGTAGCCGTGGTACTGCCACATGGACGGCACGGGAAGGGTATCCCAACTGTTATCGTCAAAGGCCGGGTCCCAGAATGCACCGGCACAGTCCTTTCCGAGATACAGGAATTTCCATTCGCCGTCGAGGGTGCGGACACGATCGGAATCAAGAATGGTTTCATGGGTAATACCAGCGCGCTGGGCAGGAATCAGCATGGAGCGCTGCGGCAGACGATTTTCATGGGTCTTGTGAGGATTTTCAAGATAAGCACGGTTGAGCATGATAGAAGCCCTCCTTTTTCTTTCAGTATAGCATACTTTTTCGGCTTTTTCAATGGTATAATGTCGGAAATCACATGGGAATAAGTCAGTTTGGAACGAAACAAAAACAAATTGTGACATATCTGTAAAAACCGTTGACAAAAGACAGAAAATCGTATATAATATTTTCAGCACACGATGTGCTGAAAATATGACAGGAAAGACAGGTGACAGCGATGGCAAAAGTACCGCAGGAAATGATATACGACGAGATGTCCGAGACGATCATCGAAACGGCAGAAAAACTTGCCGTATCCCAGGGGGCAGACAATACCAATGTCCGCGCGGTTCTGCGGGAACTCGGCATTACCAACCGTGTCTTCTATAACCGCTTCCACAATATGGAGGAAGTCCTCGGCATCATATATGAGCGCACAATCCTGAAAATCCGCAAAAGTATCACCGAGCGCTTTAACCCGGACGGAGATTTTTTTTTATTTTTCATCGATATCGTGGCAAATACTCTTATCATGTCCTATCAGAACAAGATGAATTTCAATCTGTACGTCTTTGCAAACGACTCCCTTTCCGAAGAAAACTTTGTCTGGTGGAGCGCAGAGATCAAACGTCTGATCGAATTCGGTATTGCAAAAGGGTATCTGCGCAAAATCGACAGTGATATTATGAGCTACGCCATTTGGTGCTTCATCCGTGGTTATAACGCAGACGCCATCGGGCGCGGCCTTGATATGGAGGAAGCAGAAGATCATTTCCGCTATTGCTTCCGCGTTCTTCTGGATGGTATGAAAGCATAATCCGGTTTTTGGAACAACATCATCCGCCCGGGTTCAGAATACAGCGTTCCAATATACAGAGCACACAGTGTGCTGGGCACAGCATCGGCACAGAAAGGGAGTAACCAAAGTGAAAACCGAAATCATTCACGAAAGAAAAGATTTTAACTCCGTCCATGAACTGATCGAGTGGGCAGGCGAGACCTATGGGGATAAAGCCGCCTATTCTTTCCGCCGTAAACCCTCTGACAAAGAGAT
>JAKSPR010000238.1 GCA_024404655.1 Clostridia bacterium
TCATCCCTATCTTGCCAACTCCACGGCTGAGCTTGCCATCATCGACGAGATCCGCCGCCAGAACCATATCGTTTTTCCCGCAGACTGAACGGGAATAAGAAAGGATTCCGAAACTATGAATCATAAGCCCCTTCTTCTGTGCTTCGATCTTGACGAGCATGAAAAAGAAACTGCAGAGACCCTTTCTGCGGAGCAGGATATCCGCTGTGTCCATGTTGGACATGAAGACTATCATAAGACCCTCGGCGAGCTCTGCGGCGCGCAGATGCCCCCGTCTGCCCCCTATGAAGGGGAAGGACTGCCGGAAGGTATGCTTTTGTTTGCGTTCTTTTCCGATCAGCAGGTGCAGATGTTCCTCGGTGCCTGCAAAAAGCGCGGTCTTGAACGTCCGACGCTGCTTGCGCTGCTCACCGAGACCAATGTGACCTGGACACCGGTGGAACTCTGCCGTCAGCTGACCGTGGAGCGGGAGAATTTCCGCGCCAAAATGAAGTCCTACGAGGCGGCGGAAGGTCATCATCATGGTCATGAACACGAGCATCAGCATCATCTTGTGCATAAAAACAGCTTATGTTTTGAAAAAAACTGCATTTTAACGAAAAATTTCGTAAAACTATTTGCATTTTGTGCAGGTTTATGGTATAATGAACCCAAAGGAACCGTCCGGTCTCCGGAAATGCGGAGCGGCGGTGATAAACTCTGCCGATTCTGTCAGCAGGGAATACTCCCAAAGAAAGGTTTGTACGATCTATGGAAATCCGTTTCAAATCCACATACGTCAGCGAGGACCTGCATTACGCAGTCGGTATTGTTGAGCCTGTCGGCGACTATGCGATCCGCGTGATTGACCCCACCCACATCATTATGACCGATCCCGAAAAGTGGACCCCCGGCACTGACCCGTCCGCGATCTTCGGTATTACGGAAGAAGAATACAACTGGAAGGACACCGATCTTGAAAAGCTGGACGATCTAGCGCAGAAGCTGCGTACCGATATTCCGAAGGACCGTCTGCTGGGTGAAAAGGACGGCGTCCGCTCTACCGACCGCGTGGAGTCCATCGACTACGGCAAGTATACCCGCTACCGTAAGGAGCTGAACGAAAAGCGCCGTGACATGGTCATCAACAATATGCTGAACGCAGAAGAACTCTACATGATGTACTGCGGCGAAACCGGCAAGCCCTATGTCTTCGGTTTCCAGTTCATCCTTATGTATGAAGACAAGACCATGGCAATGGAAGCTGCCAACGAATACCGCAAGAGAAATGTTCCGCTGCTGGTCAGCACCTTTACCCGCGATCAGTTCAACAAGGAAGAGACAAAGAGCATCTTCCAGGAACTGCAGGTCATGGGCCTCGCATGCATCATGTTCATTGATAAGGAAAAGCGTCAGGCGATGCTGCTCACCCGCGATATTCTCAAGCATCCGGCATTCCTCGGCAACAAGAACAACATGATCTTCGGCAACGGTCCTCTGGACTTTGCGCTGACCAATCTGTTCCAGTATATGCGCACCCCGAACCTCACCGACAGAAGCGATCCCGAAAAGTTCAAGGAAGCTGTCACAAAGCAGATCTCCTTCTATGAGAGCCGCGTGATCGAGTCTCTGTCCGAAGCAAAGTATCTCGTTCCTTTCAAGGTCGACAAGGACGGCCGTGCATCCACGCCCATTGTCCGCTTTGAGCCGAAGCCCAAGCAGCCCGCAGAAGGCGAAGCAGCACAGCCCGAAGAAGGCGAAAAGCTCCCGCCGAAGCAGTTCCTCCCGGTCTTCTCAAACGGTATGGAGTTCTTCACCGACAACGACAGCTTCAAGGCACGCATCATGTCCTATGACGATGTGATGACGCTGATCACCGAAGGCAAGCTGGACGGCTTCCTTCTGAACATGAAGTCCCGCTGCGCGCTGCCCTGTACCGAAGAGCGCTTCAAGCAGGTTGCGGAATTCCGTGCATGGAAGGAAAAGCGCATCGCAGAAGCCAAGGAGAAGGGCATTGAGCTGCCTGACGCTCCGAAGGATGAAGCTCCGGTTGATACGCCTTTTGTCCCGATCACCGGCGGCAAGAACGAGAAAGAATGATTCTTAACGCTGTATAAAAATGATGAAGCAGTCTGTTTTCACGGGCTGCTTCTCTTTTTTTCAGATTGTTTACGCAGATTTCAAAAATAAAAAACACACGATTTACGATTTGTTAAAAAGTTTTTGGTATCATATTGCACATAACCTATGATGAGCAGAGAAAGGAGTGCATCGGCGATCATGCGTAAGAATGACGAGCGTTTTGAGGAAACCCCGCGCGAGAACAGCTACGGCGGATTCCAGTACCGCTGGAATTATGACGAATATCAGAAATCGCTGCAGAAAAAGCGGAGCAAGGCTTCCGGCTATGGCATGCGTGCGTTCTTCGTCACGACCGCAGTTGTCTTTATGATGTGCTTTGTTTCTCTGGTCGTTGTGCTGTCGGCTGCACTGTTCCGCGGTGCGGGCGCCGGCCGTGGTCCTGCGGGACAGGAGGATGGCCCCGGGAACTATCAGGACGCGATGCTCCGCGATCCGGGACTGGCTGAATCCGGTATTGACCGTGATACCGCGGATGTACTCCCCCAGGTCGGAGAAGAACCGGATGCTGCCATGCCCTCCGGCGGAGATGACGATAGCCAGGATCATGAAACGGCGGAGGTCAACAAGACCCTCACCGGACAGAATATTTCCGCAACGGAAGAAGAACCGGAAACGGAAGAATCCCAGCCCACGGAAAACCAGGGCCGGATCCTCCATCGGATTGCGGCGGAGTGGACGCCTTCCACGGTTTCCGTTCTCTGCCAGAATGAAAAACTCCGCGCGGTCGGAAGCGGCTTTTTCCTGTCCGACGACGGCTATCTTGTGACAAATCATCATGTAATCCGCCATTATGACGCCTACCGCGTCCGCCTCAGCGACGGTACGGAGTTTGACGGGGAACTGGTCGGTGAGGATCCCTGCTTTGACCTTGCCGTGCTCTATATCCCCATGGATGGCCTCCGTCCGGTCATCATCGGCAACTCCGATGAGACGATGATCGGCGACAGCGTGGTTGCCATCGGTACACCTGCTTCCGTGGATTTTGAAGGCACAGTCACCGGCGGTTATATCTCCGGTCTCAACCGAAAAATGGAGATCAAGGACGAGGACGATAAACTGATCGGAGAACTGGGCATGTTCCAGTCCACCACGATTATCAATCCCGGCAATTCCGGCGGTCCTCTGTTCAACGCAAAAGGCGAGGTCATCGGCATCAATACGCTGAAAATCGCCGACAACGGCTATGAAGGCATGGGATTTGCCATTCCGATCAACACCGTCATGGATAAAATCGACCAGTGGATTCTTGCGGATCGGACCAAGCGCGGTACGCTTCCCGCCGAAACTGAACCGGAAGAAACGGAGACGGAAGAACTCATTGATCCGGGGCTGATCATCACCCCGCCGCCCTATGAGGACACCCGCGCCCATGCGGTTCTCGGTATTGAGGTAGAGACCATCACGGAGGAGGATTCCGCCCTCTACCGCATCCCCTGCGGCGCACTGATCGTCTGCCTTGACGAACACACCTATGCTGAACGCATCGGCCTTCTGCGGGACGATATCATCCTCTCCATCGACGATGAGATGATCTTCACAGAAGAAGATTTCCGTGCATGGGAAGAAAATCTCCGTGTGGGAGACGTCTTCAATATCGTTGTTTTCCGCTCCGGATCAGAGATCACAATCTCCTGTGTCATCGGAGAAGAGGAAGAAACCGCAGGTCTGAATCCTGTTCCCCAACCGGCTGATGTGCCGATGGGAGCAGAGGAACCCGCAGCCGCCTAAAACAGAATCAGATAAAGCAAGCCAGCCGGTGAGAACGGATTCTCACCGGCTGGCTGTTTGTTTTCATGAATGATCTGCAATCGGCAGGAGTGTTCACTCAGCGGACGCTGAACAGCAGATCGCCGTAGCTCGGATAAGGCCATGTGGTCTTGGGCATGATGCTCTCCATTTCATCCACGGTGATGCGCAGAGCGGACATGGCGGGGATGAGGGTGTTTACGCTGTAGTCGGCAAGGGCGGCAGCTTCTGCGGGCTTGTCGGGAGCATAGACGGCATCTTCGAGGGCGCGGAGCTGACGGTAAGCGGCACCGGAGAGCTTTGCAAGGCTGGCAAGAGTCTCCTGCTCATAGGTGATATCTCCTTCGGGCATGGCTCCCTGCATCGCGGAACAGGTGTCCGCAAGGGTCTTCTTGTAAGCGGAGACGGCGGGGAGGATGGCACCCTTGACCATGTCGATCATGGTGAGAGCCTCGATGTTGACAACCTTGCTGTAGGCTTCCTCGTTGATCTCGCGGCGGGCAATGAGCTCGGTGCGGGAGAAGACCTTGTTGTTGACAAAGAGTTCCACGTTCTTTTCATCGAGATAGTGTGCCAGTGCTTCGGGGGTGGTACGGTAGTTGGACAGGCCGCGCTTGGCAGCTTCGGCAAGCCATGCATCGTCGTAGCCGTTGCCGTTGAACAGGATGCGCTTGTGCTCTCTGATGGTGTCGCGGATGAGGTCGTGCAGCGCCGCCTTGAAGTCGTCGGCAGCTTCCAGCTGATCGGCAAAGGAACCGAGAACGGCGGCAACGCCGGTATTCAGAACCACGTTTGCGGAGGCAGCGGAGGCGGAGGAGCCCAGCATGCGGAACTCAAACTTGTTGCCGGTGAAGGCAAAGGGAGAGGTACGGTTG
>JAKSPR010000239.1 GCA_024404655.1 Clostridia bacterium
TCCCATACGCTGCAGGGGGAGGTACATGATGAATGTGCTTATTATACGATGGGAGGGGTTTCCGGTCATGCGGGGCTGTTCGCTTCTGCCGGAGATCTTGCAAGGCTATGCAGTCTGATGCTGGACGGTACCTATCAAGGAAAACGATATTTTACCGATGAAGTTCTTGATGAATTTTCTGCCCCTGTTGCACCGGAATATCCGGGACAGGGAATCGGCTGGATGCGCCGGGGTGAGGATGGCAGCAATACGGTCTATTTCGGCGAAAACAGTCCTACCGGTATCATCGGTCATCAGGGATGGACCGGAACACTCACCATGATCGACCGGGAGAACAAGCTGATTCTGGTCTTTCTCTCAAACAAAATCAATTCTCCCGTCACCCGGAATCAATACGCGCCGGATATGTTTGATGGGAAATGGTATACGACCGGGTTCGGGGAATTCATCGCTCCTATGATCTATGCAGCACTTTCCGCCGAGGATGAAACCGATGCGAAGCGTGCCGTCTGCCGGGAATTTGACGACTGCATCCGGATCCTCGGGGAAATCAAAGACGCTGTATATGCGCTGACCGACGATCATCCCGCAAATCTTGCGTATCAGGCGATCTGTCAGGCAAAAAAGAACTTTATCGAAGCACAAAAATAAGGCTGCCCATGATGGATAACATCAGAAGCAGCCTTGTTTCTTTTTCGTTTACAGAATGATATTGGTTTCGCCCTTGGATTTGCGGAATTCGACGTAATCCTCGTAGTTGCCTTCGCGGTCGATGATACCGTCTGCTGTAAACTCTATGATACGGTTTGCAACGGTATTGACAATTTCAAAGTCGTGGGAAGAAAACATGACATTACCCTTGAAATCGGAAAGACCGTTATTGACCGCAGTAATGGATTCAAGGTCCAGATGGTCCGTCGGCTGGTCGAGCAGAAGGAAGTTGGATCCGAACAGCATCATGCGGGAGAACATGCAGCGCACCTTCTCACCGCCGGAGAGGACATTGACCGGTTTGAAAATGGAGTCTCCGGAGAACAGCATACGGCCAAGGAACCCGCGCAGATAAGTCTCAGTCTGGTCTTTGGAGTATGCACGCATCCAGTCAAGGATGGATTCGCTGTGTCCGTCAAAGTAGGCGGTGTTGTCGTGGGGGAAGTAGGATTTCGTGATGGAAATACCCCATTTGTATTCGCCCTCATCCGGGATATCTTCTTCCATCAGAATACGGAACAGGGCAGTGATTGCCTGTTCGCTGCCGAGAAATGCGATTTTATCGCCTTTCCGGACAGAGAAAGAGACGTTGTTGATCAGCTTGTTTCCGCCGATGGTCTTGGAAAGATTCTTGACGGTAAGAATATCCTTGCCGGCTTCGCGGTCCATATCAAAGCCGATAAACGGGTAACGGCGGGAGGACGCGGGAATTTCTTCTACGGTGATTTTTTCCAGCAGGTTACGGCGGGCCGTTGCCTGGCGCGCTTTGGATTTATTGGCAGAGAAGCGGGAAATAAAGGATTGCAGTTCCTTGATACGGTCCTCATTGCGTTTGTTCTGCTGCTTCATTAAGCGCTGCATGAGCTGGGAGGATTCATACCAGAATTCGTAGTTGCCGACATACATCTTGACCTGATTATAGTCAATATCGACGATATTGGTGCAGACATTGTTGAGGAAGTGACGGTCATGGGAGACCACAAGAACAGTACCGAAATAGTCCGTTAAGAAATCTTCCAGCCATGCAACTGCGTCAATATCAAGACCGTTTGTAGGCTCATCCAGCATAATGATATCCGGATTGCCGAACAGTGCCTGCGCCAGAAGGACTTTGACCTTCTCGCTCTCACGGAGATTGCCCATGGTTTCATAGAGAAGCTCTTCAGAAACACCGAGACCCTGGATCAGACGGGAGACCTCGGATTCCGCCTCCCAGCCGTTCAGTTCTGCAAATTCGGCTTCCAGCTCTGATGCACGGATACCGTCCTCATCGGAGAAATCTTCTTTTGCGTAGATTTCGTCTTTCTCCTTCACAATAGCATACAGCCGCTCATTTCCGCTGATAACGGTGTCAAGAACGGTATAGGCATCATAAGCAAAGTGGTTCTGTTTGAGCACGGAAAGACGCTCTGTTTCCGGAATCTCAACGGTTCCGTGGGTCGGTTCCAGTTCTCTGCAAAGAATCCGCAGGAACGTGGATTTACCGGCACCGTTGGCACCGATGATGCCATAGCAGTTGCCGGGAGTGAATTTCAGATCGACATCCTTGAATAAAAGCTGTCCTCCGAATTGAAATGTGACGTTGTTTACTGTAATCATGTTCTGATCGGGCGTGAGCCCGTCCTTTCTTTTCGCTTTCTGAAATCGTGATATGTTATTATACCATACTATCCAGAATAAATCAAACAAAAAATCGTTAACAATTCAGATTTCGAAAGATTTTTACTCTGTTCGATTTCTAAACGCATCTGAATAATTCCGCGTTTACCATGTTCCATACGAACTATAGCCCGGTGCAGGGAACAGCGGATGATTTTTCTTGACGGCAGGCAGAAACAGTGGTACAATATAGAAATAGAGGTCTGATATCAGAAAGACTGAAATCTAAAAATACGAGGATATGATGAAAATGCTGCCTACTATGAAAATCGGCGATGCGGAGGTCACACGACTGATCGTCGGAAGCAATCCATTCACAGGTAAATCTCACTTAAACAGCGAAACCGACGCTGATATGCGTTCTTATTTCTCGGATGAACAGGTTTTCTCCATGCTCCGACGCTGTGAGGAAGCAGGAATCAACGCTGTGCAGTCCAGAGGCAGTATGCCGGTCATGGGACTGATTGAGCGTTATCGTGCCCAGGGCGGAAAGCTGCTGTGGCTGGCTCAATCCGGCAAGAATCTGACGACGTTTGTTGATGAGCTTGACGAAATGATGAAATATCATCCGAGTGCAGTGTGTATCCATGGCGAGCTAACAGATGAACTGTATTTAGCAGGAATGCTTGACAAATTAGGCGAGCTTCTTGATCTTATCCGCAAAAAGAATGTTCCCGCAGGAATCTGTGCGCATTTTCCCGAAGTTCTAACTTATGCGGAGGAACAGGGGCTTCATCCGGATTATTATATGGCATCTATGTATAACATCGCACAGCCGGACCGTTCCCATGATATCAATCCCACAGGAGAGCGTTTTGAGGACAGCGATATTCCGAAAATGTATGAGGTTATCAGAAAGTTGTCCGCGCCGACGATCGCTCTGAAAATTCTCGGAGCAGGCCGCAGATGCGCGAACCAGGAAATGGTAAAAAATGTTTTCATGGAAGCTTTCTCATCCATGAAGCCGGGTGATGGCGTTCTTGTCGGTATGTTTGATAAATATGTCGATCAGATCGCTCTGAACGCTGCCTATACAAGAGATGCGATCCGTACGGCTGAAGGATAAATAATTAGAAATATATATAAAAGATTCTGTTTACTCTGTACAGATGTAAATCCGGTTTATGTGGATTTACATCTGTACATTATTTCTGAAATCTGGAAAAAAACGGATGTAAACACATGTTGCGGAAATGTAAAGTTGATGCGGTGGATTTCATTGATACACCCGAGTATAATAAGATCATCTGATACAAGGAGGGTTTATCATGATAATGGAAAAAATTATAACACTCAGAAAGAAACAAGGATGGTCCCAAGAAGAACTGGCTGAAAAGATGAATGTATCCCGGCAAGCCGTCAGCCGTTGGGAAAATGGAACGGCTCTCCCGGATGCACTGAACGTTCTGCAGCTCAGCAAACTGTTCCATGTTACCACTGACTTCTTACTGAATGATGATTATAAGAGCGACACTGATATTCCGGTCGTTCAAATGGTAAAGCAGAAATCGGATGACCTGATCACAAAAAAGAAAAAGTTCCACCTGATTGCAGCGGTCAGCTTTACAATAGCGACAATCTGCGCAGTTGAAGGTGTAATAACCAGTACAAGCAATATGCAGCTGTTATTATCTTGTTTCTTGCTGGCTCTTTGTGCAGCGAATGCCATGGTACAGTATTTCTTGTATTTTAAGAACTATAAGAAATGATCGATTATGTTTTCAGATATCTGCAAGTGAAATTTGAGGATAAATGCTGGATAGTTCTTTATGATCCGTTTATAACCCCACTATTCGGAATAAAATCTTTATTTTATATAATAGCAATCCCCTGTTTGTATGTGTTTATAAGCTGATAAATATGTTAAAAGATTGTCAAAATGTGAGCAAATTTGGCACCCAAATGTAGGTATGCTGTTTCGGCATCTCCATCGAACACTCTGGTTTGTAAATCCAAGGTTCGGGCTCATTGTTACCGTAATTCAAGCGAAAACGCATTTGAACATCGTTGCCATGATGTATATTTCCATAATATGCGGAATTTGTGGTCAACCAGGATTTATCCGTTGTTACCGATATTGCAATATATCTCAACCGGTTCTGTAACAACATATCCGCTGCCCTACCTCCAGTGCGTCGTGGGATGGTATTATTATCATGGAATTCACTGGGAATGTATTTACTGAAACGTACAGAGTTTCATCCGTCTGCTCGATCGGTATAATCGGAAAAAGCACAGCAGCGTATGAGAACTCCGGAAATTTGTCGCTCGGGACAGCAAGCCATGTACTGATCTGCCCTGTTGTCTCATCTGACTGTATACTCGAAATTGGGACCGCACTATCACCGTTGTTATGATACACGCAGTAAT
>JAKSPR010000024.1 GCA_024404655.1 Clostridia bacterium
AGGCGTCGATGCCGGAAGTGCAGAACTGAAAGTCTGATTTTTTCTAAAGAAATCATGCTGCCTGCCCCGATTATCAGGGCAGGCAGTTTTTTTAACTTCCGGCAGGAGGATATCCTGCAAGAACTTTATTGTTTTTCCTTTTTACA
This sequence comes from Clostridia bacterium, assembly GCA_024404655.1. Lineage (GTDB taxonomy): Bacteria > Bacillota > Clostridia > Oscillospirales > CAG-272 > RGIG3925. The sequence goes on from JAKSPR010000024.1 coordinate 147, forward strand.
AGATTTGTTCATGATTCCATGATATAATAAGAATAAATCAGGATGAAATCCGGTATCTGTGCGCCCTCAAAGCGTGGATCCGGTGAATCCGATTCCCTGATACCTGACAGAAGAAAGGATTTTTTACTGCAATGGATGAAAACAAAACGCCGACCCCGGAGGAAGAACTGCCTGACGAGGGCAAGAAATCCCATCGTGCGCTTTTGATTATCGGCATCATCACGATGCTTCTGATTCTGATCATCGCCGGTGCGGCCCTGATCATTCTGCGCGGCCTGCGCGGCAATGAGGCGGTTCCGATCGTCAAGCGCGAGGAAACCTATACCATCCCCGTCACCATGGAGGAATCCATCTCCATCATTGATCCTGATGAATTTGCGGCCATGACGGATGACTATGAGGATGAAACCGAGCCGCCGGAAACGGAAGCAGCCGAAACCACACCCGTGACGGAAAAAACCACGCAGCCTGCGGAAACCGAGCCTCCCAAGCAGCAGGCCCAGACCCCGATTTACGAACAGTACAAGAAAGACCCCGACGTCACCAACGTCCTGCTTCTCGGCCGCGACGCCCGTGCCACATACGAGCGCGGCAGAACGGACTCCATGATCATTCTCTCCTACAACAAGCGCACCCACGGTGTCAAGCTGATCTCCCTCATGCGTGATATGCTGATCCCGATCGAAGGTCACGACTGGAACCGTATCAACACGGCCTACGCCTTCGGCGGCATCGGTCTCTGTATCAACACGCTGAATGATGTTTTCAAGCTGGATATCCAGGACTATATGACCATCGACTTTGACGGTCTTACCAAGGTCATTGACTCCATCGGCGGTATTGATGTCAATCTGACGCCGGATGAAGTAGCGCTTTATCAGTCTTATGGTATGATCCCGAATGACACCCAGCCCGGTTCCTATCACATGGACGGTGCAACGGCGCTGAAGCATGCAAGAAACCGTACCCTCGGTTCGGATTTTGAGCGTACCCGCAGACAGCGTGATGTGCTGATTGCGATCTTCAACAAGGTCACAAGCTCCATGTCGCTGACCGATGTGACCTCGTTGATCTCCTCGACGCTGGAGCTGGTAAACACCAATCTGCCGGTCACGACCATCGTTTCTCTGGCAACAGATGTCATGACGAACAAGTCTGCGATCTCCTTTGAGACCTCACGGCTTCCCTTCAACAACACCTACAACGGTGCGTGGTACAAGAAGATGCTGGTCATTCAGATTGATATTGCCGAGAATACCAGACTTCTGCACGAAGTGCTCTACGGCGACTGAACAAAAGAATAAGAAACTGCCCGTGATTTCCATATGAGGAGTTCACGGGCTTCCTTTTGGGTTCTTCAAAGCTTTGAAGAACCTTTTTCAGTTCAATGACGCAATCGCATAATTCAGCACGCCGGCGAAAGTGACCCAGGCAGCATAGGGGATCTGCAGATACGCCGCTGGGCGGTCGAGGGGGTAAAAGGCTGCGATCATGCGGACGATGAGCACCAGGAGTGCGATAAGCCAGAGGAACGCAAAGCCGAAAGCGCGGAGATTAAAGAAAAACAGGCTCCAGAAGAAATTGAAGATAAGCTGTAAAATAAAAGCGGCGATGGCTCCCCGGCGCAGCTCCCCTGTCGGGTCCTCCGGCGATTTTTTCAATGAGACGCGGGCGGCACCGATTCCCATGAGGATATATAAAACCGCCCAGACGATGGGAAACAGGACGGCGGGCGGTGCCCACGACGGCTCAACGACCTCCGTCTGAAAGGATTCTATACTGCCTCCGGTGATGGCTGCCGCCAGAAGTCCGACGCCGAGGGCGATCAGAATATAAAGCGCATACGTCCGCAGAGTATCTTTTTTCATGGTCCGGGTCCTTCCTTTCCGCTGTACTTCTGTCCTGGTTTGTTTTATGCGGCGGGGGAAGGAATTATGACACTCTCGTGATCCTGCTGTTTTTTTTTCATTGACAGTTGACAATTCAGTAAAAAAATGTTATACTCGATATATGATCAATTCATATAAAAAAGGAGAGAAAAAAACTTATGAAGCGGACTTTTTGCTGTATCTTCCTTCTGCTGCTGTGCGTTTTTATGTTTTCCTCTTGTGAAAAGAAAAAAGAAGAACCGACCGTCATCCGTGAAAACGCCTATTTCCGTGAAGCCGTCACCATGCTGCCGGGAAATTTCTCCATTTTGATGGACGGCACCCTTGACTGGGACGGAGAACGGCTTTACACAACCATGTGGAAAGAAACAGAAGAAGCGGAAGGCGCAGCGGAAAAGGTCCGCATCTCGTTTCTGCCGGACGGCAGCGATCTGCGGGAAGAAACGGGATCCTCTGCCGGCGGTAACTTCCGGGGTTATCGGTTATCCGATACGGTCACGGCGGACTATTCCATTGATTCCGATCTCTCATGGGTCTGTACATTGACGGTAAGACAGGAAGAAAATGCGCTGTTTTCCGTGGATTTCCCCGGACTGTTCGGGGTCACCGTCACGGAAGGCATGATCATGTCCGGTGATATTTTCATGCCTGCGGATGCGAAAATGATCACAACAGAGACAGGAGACCTTTACCTGTTTGCAACGAACAAAGGCGTGATCGCCCTTGACAAAACAGGGGCAAAGGTCTGGAAAACGCCGAACCAATCCGTCGTCGGTCTGATCTCCGCGGACGACCGTACTCTGTGTCTTGTGCAGAGCGGCGGCAATCAGAAGATCGTGGAGCTGAATACCAAAGACGGTACCTTCGGCAATACTATGGCACTCCCCGAGGAATTGAGTTCCGCAGCGAATATTTCCTCCCCCATCATCGTCATGGACGACAGCAGAACCTATTCCTTCTGCGTCGTCACGCAGAACGGCGTCTACGGCGTGTCCATCGCGGAAGACGCGGAAACGGGAGCACTTTCCAACACGGTGACGATGCTGCTCCGCTTCACGGACAGCGATCTCTATAACGGCGGCTATGGATGGCGCATTCTCTCCCCCACCCATTTTATCCGCATGAATACGAGCTGGTCCGATGGTGATTCCATTTCCGTGCTGACCTCTGACGGCAGTCTGCCGCCGGAGCGAAAGACCATGGAGCTTGCGATCCTGAATACCTTCAGAAGCAGCTTTGTGACCGATGCCGTTGTATCCTATAACCGTTCTCAGGAGGACTACCGCATCCATGTCACCGACTATTCGTGGATGGAGCCTGACCTGCGCAAGCTGACCTTTGATGCGGAGGTAGCGGCGGGACGGATCCCCGATCTGGTTCTGATCGGAGAGAACAGCAACTACGATGAAACCGTCGTCGTGTACGAACGGGCAGGTCTGTTTGCCGATCTTTCGACGCTTCTGCCTTCCTATGATGATCTGCTGGGCTGTTATACCGGCTGCTTCCGTTATGATGACGGGCGGCAGTACGTTTTCCCGCTCACATACAATACGAATATCCGCTTTGCGAACAGCGACTATTTCGACGGACCCTCGACGGCAGAGGAATTTATGGCGGCAATCGACGCTCTGCCGGAAGGCGTATTTCCGGACTATAACGGCTTCCGCAGTGTCGGAGTTGCCCTGCTTTCCTCCGTTTACACCGATTTTATTGATTTTGACGCTGCGACCTGCTCCTTTGATTCACCGGAGTTCAAAAACATGCTCCAATGGGCAGCGGAATGCAGTAAACGCTCGCAGGTCACGCTGCTTGAGGATAATATCATCCGCAAAAAAGACATCGAGGCATGGTTCAGCGAGGGAAAAACGCTGTTTGCCGACTGTATGATCTCCGGCGTTGCCGATCTGATCCGGCTGGAGAATGCGCTCGGCAGCAAAGCGATCCCCTACGGTTATCCGAATGCAAAAGAAGCGATGAAGCTGCACTTCCGCATAGGGGATTATCTGGCGATCGGCGCGACCTCGGAAAACAAAGAGGCTGCCGCTGCCTTTATCGAGCATTATATAGAGCGCACCCGCAAGACCCTGAACCGTGTAGATTTTGACTACCAGCTATTTGAAACCTACAGTTTCTTCACCGAAGGGGACGTATGGGACTGGTTTGAAAAGGTGAAGGATTACGTCATTGTCTACACGCCCGCAACGCATGAAACGAAATTTGCCAAGCGTAATCAGGCAGAGCACATGACGGGAATCAAGTCAGAAATCACCAAAGAGGACTGTCAGCGCTATATTGATCTGCTTTCCTCCATTGACAGCTGCTGCGATCTGCTCTCCCCGGTCTGGCGGATGATACAGGATGAATTTCTGTTCAGCGAAAACTGTGATCCCGAAACCGCCGCGGATGTGATCCAGTCCCGCGCAAGGATCTATATTTCCGAGCAGTTCGGATAAAACGACTGTCTCACATACGTTCGTCAGCCCATAAAAATCAGCCTGCCGCATGCGGCAGGCTGTGATATTTTTTGGGTACTTTTTATGCCAGTTCTGCTTCTGCGATTCTGACGACAAGGCTCTTGCCGTAGGGATAGCCGGTGCAGTTGATGGTGACGTTTCCGCCGTCCTGATTGAAAGCGAGTGTTTCATCACAGTCGGTCCAGCGGACGGACTTGATCTCATCGGTCAGACCCGTGAACAGCTTCTCACCTGCGCCGCCGCCCTCGACGGTGACGTTGGAATCGCCGACAACGGCGAGGTCATGGACGAAGAAATACATCTTCTTGCCGTCCTTGAGTGCGAAGTTCTTGCCGGTGCCGGAGACGCCGCAGGGCTTTGCGTGATAAAGTGCATCGCTGCCGACGTTCTTGATCCACTCGCCGATGCCGCGGAGCAGAGCTTCCTGCATATAGGGGATCTCACCTTCTGCAGTAGGACCGACGTTGAGCAGGTAGTTTGCGCCGACCTTTCTGCAGGCGCAGAGGGTCTCGATGAGGTTCGGCAGGGACTTATAGTTGACGTCTGCGCCGCCGAAGCCCCAGTGTGCGTTCATGGTCTGGCACATTTCGGCTGCCATGTACTTGGTCATGCCCTCGCGGTCCATGGGCGTGGGTCTGCCCTGCTCGAAGGTTACGGAGTCGAGCTCGCAGTTGCCCTGCTCACCGCGGTGGCTGAGGCCGGTATTATTGACGATGATGGCGTCGGGCTGATGCTTGCGGATGACCTTATAGAGTGCATCCTCTTCCCAGTCCTCGTTGGGCTTGGACCAGTTGCCGTCGAACCACAGGCCGCCGATCTTGCCGTATTCGGTGCAGAGGATTTCCACGGAATCGCGGAGATACTGCAGATATGCCTTGAAATTGTGATTGAAATCGGGGTTATACCAGTCAAGGGTGGTATGATAGAAGAACGGAACGATGCCGACGTCACGGCAGGCATCCACGTATTCGCGGATGAGGTCGCGTCCTGCGGGGCTGTGGGGTGCGTCAAAAGTATTGAGACCCTTGGTGTCATACAGGGAGAAGCCCTCGTGATGACGGGTGGTCAGAGTGATATACTTGGCACCTGCCGCCTTTGCGGTCTCTGCGATCTTATGTGCATCGAACTTTGCGGCGGTAAAGGTGTTCTGCAGCTTCTGATAATCGAACGCGGGAATGCCCTCAATATGCTGGACCCATTCACCTCTGCCGAGCTGGGAATAGAGACCCCAGTGAATGAACATGCCGAAGCCGAACTGCTCGAACTCGGCAACACGTTTCTCCGGTACCGGAATTGCCATGATTGTGTTCCTCCTGAAAGAGATTTATTTTGTTTTATTGTAGCACGGAATGAAAAGAATGTCAAGGGAAAAATGAAAGGGGGGAGGGGATAGTTCAGGCTTCTGCCCTCGGCGTGATTCTGATTTCCTTCAGCTTCGTAGTGTGAGGGAAACAAAACACAGTCGAGGGCAGAAAGCCCCGGAAATATATCCCCCTAAACAGCACAAACCCAATAAGAAAGCCCTGCGAAGACTGCAAGGGCGACCGCAAAGCCCTTGCCGGTCACACCCGGAAGCCGGATAAAAACGAAAACAGGTCGAGGGCAGAAAGCCCAAATCATTTTTAACAAAAAATTCATACTGCCGCCGTATATCAGTCACTTGCATCTGTTATACTATTATCAGTACATTCTGTTCGTTTTGAAAAGCGGAAAATACTGTAAAGCGTGCGCTGCTGTCCGGGGACGGCTTATCGGATCGGCGGGCCTCTTTGCTGCGGCGGAGAATACTCCCCGTACCCCTGTTTTCCGCATCAAATACTCCGGGGAACCCGTGACGCTGTCGGGAAAGCGATTCTCTGCATATCCCTTGGAACACCGTTTGTTCCGGGTGTGTCATTTACTGCGCTTTCTGCCAATGTCCGGTCTTTCTCATAGTTGTCGGAAATCCCGCATAGATTTTTGTGCGTGTGATTTTTGCGTGTCCGGAAAACTGCGGAGATCCTCCGGTTTCCGCCGGATCCCGACCGGTATGGACTTTTTCCTGCGCAGGTACGTTTTTGATGTGCGCGGAGCAGTTCCATGCCCGTATGGGTTTCTTTTTGTTGTTCCGGTGCCTCCGACTGTTCAGAATTTACCTTTTATCCGTTATCATACATAGATTTTTCGACCGACAAAGAAAGGAAAAACTGAAAACATTATGGCAAAAAACAAAGGTTCCAAGAATACAAGCAAACTGAAAGTCATCTCTCTGGGAGGTCTTGGGGAGATCGGCAAGAATATCACCGTTCTTGAATACGAGAACGATATCATCGTCATCGACTGCGGCATGGGCTTCCCGGATGACGAAATGCCCGGCGTTGACTTCGTCATCCCGGATACCACTTATCTTGAAAAGAATGCGGACAAAATCCGCGGCATCTTCATCACCCACGGACATGAAGACCATATCGGTGCGCTGCCTTATGCGCTCCGTGATCTCCATGCTCCGGTTTATGCGACCCGCCTGACCCTCGGTATCCTGCGCAACAAGCTCTCCGAACACATCTATGAAGTCCAGCCGGAGCTGGTCGAATGTGCAGCCGGGGACAAGGTCAAAGCCGGCGTTTTCACAGTGGAATTCATTCACGTCAACCACTCCATTGCTGACGCCTGCTGCTTCGCCATCAAAACGCCCGTGGGTACGGTTGTCCACACCGGTGACTTCAAAGTCGATCTGACCCCGGTGGACGGCGCAATGATCGATCTCTGCAGACTGGGACAGCTCGGCAATGAAGGTGTGCTTCTGCTCCTGTGCGAATCCACGAACGTGGAGCGTCCCGGCTATACGCCCTCGGAAAAGAACGTCGGCGCGTCGCTGGAAGATATCTATCTGAAAAACAAAGACAAGCGCATCATCATAGCGACCTTCTCATCAAACGTTCACCGTGTCCAGCAGATCGTCAACACGGCGGTGAAATACAACCGCAAGGTCGCCATCACAGGACGCAGCATGCTGAATGTCGTCTCCGCAGCCATCGAGCTGGGTTACATGAATGTTCCGGAAGGCGTTCTCATCGACATCAACGAGATCAAGCGCTATAATCCGGAGCAGCTGACCATCGTCACCACCGGTTCCCAGGGCGAGCCCATGAGCGCGCTCTACCGCATGGCCTTCTCCGATCACGACAAGGTGGAGCTGGGTCCGCGTGATCTGGTCGTCATCAGTGCAACGCCCATTCCCGGCAACGAAAAGCTGGTGGGCAAGATCATCAATGAGCTTTCCAGAAAGCACATTTCCATCATTCACTCCGGTGTTGCGGACGTTCACGTTTCCGGTCACGCCTGCCAGGAGGAGATCAAGATGATGCATGCGCTGCTGCGTCCGACTTATCTGATGCCCATCCACGGCGAATCCCGTCATCTTCTGGCGCACAAAGCGCTGGCGGAATCCATGGGTATGCCCGCCGACCACATTTTCATCTCCGAAATCGGTCAGGTACTGGAACTTGACAAGAACAGTGCGAAGCAGAACGGCGTTGTGCCCTCCGGAAAGGTGCTGGTTGACGGCTACGGCGTCGGCGACGTCGGAAACATTGTCCTCCGTGACCGCAGACATCTGGCACAGGACGGTCTGATCGTCGTGGTTGCCACCATCGACACGGACCAGCGGCTGCTGCTCTCCGGTCCCGATGTAGTCTCCCGCGGATTTGTCTACGTCCGCGAAGCGGAAGAACTGATGGACGATATCCGGGAAATCGCGGCGGAAGCCATCGAAAAGTGCTTCAACGACGACGCCCTTGACTGGAATCACATCAAGAGCAGAGTAAAGGACGATCTGACGAAATATCTTTATGCAAAAACAAAGAGAAAACCGATGATCCTGCCTGTTATCATGAACATTTAAGGGTCGGATCTGAATCAGGGGGAGGGCGTGCCCTCCCTCATGTTATATGCAGACGGAACAATCCGGACCGTGAGGATATATCATCATGCTGTTTTCATCGACTGTATTTCTATATGCGTTTCTGCCCTGTATGTTTACGCTCTATTATCTTCTGCGGCCATGGACGGGAGCGAAAAATCTGGTGCTGCTGCTCGGCAGTCTGTTTTTCTATGCCTGGGGGGAGCCTCGGTTCGTCCTTGTAATGATCGGCTCCATCGCGGTCAACTATTTCTGCGGTCTCGGCATCGGCGCATTGAAAAAGCGCAGCGAACATGGGGCATCGGCCATGCTTGCACTGGGGGTCATCCTGAATCTGGGACTGTTGTTCGTATTCAAGTATCTGACCTTCGTTATATCCAATCTAAAAGGGCTCCTCTCCCTTGGTTTTGCAGTGCCGGAGATTGCGCTGCCCATCGGTATTTCGTTCTTTACCTTCCAGTCGATGTCCTATCTCATCGACGTGCGGCGGGGGGATGCGGAGGTACAGAAAAATCCCTTTGATCTTGCGCTTTACATTTCCCTGTTCCCGCAGCTGATCGCGGGCCCCATCGTCCGTTACCGCACGGTAGCGGAGCAGATCAGAAACCGCAAAGAAACGCTCTCCGGCTTTTCATCGGGCATGAACCGGTTTTTGGTCGGTCTCTTCAAGAAGGTCCTGATCGCCAATCAGATGGGACTGGCCGCGGACAAGGCCTTTGCCATGAACGGCGTGGGAACACTGAGCACCGCCATGGCGTAGCTGGGCGCTTTTGCCTACACCATGCAGATCTACTACGACTTTTCCGGTTATTCGGATATGGCAATCGGGCTGGGCAGAATGTTCGGGTTCTCTTTTGAAGAGAACTTTGATTATCCGTATATTTCCTCCAGCGTCACGGAGTTCTGGCGGCGCTGGCATATCTCCCTCGGCACATGGTTCCGGGACTATGTTTATATCCCGCTGGGCGGTTCCCGTGTGAAGAGCCGCGGACGGCTGGTTTTCAATCTGGCAGTCGTCTGGATTCTCACGGGAATCTGGCACGGTGCGGCGTGGAACTTCCTTTTCTGGGGTATCTGGTTCTTTGTGCTTCTGACTATCGAAAAGCTCTTCTTTGAAGATGCGGTCAGAAGGCCGGGAAAGAATCTGCCCGTAACAATTCTCCGTCACGGTTATGCATTTCTGGCGGCGCTGCTCGGCTGGGTCTTATTCCGTGCGGAATCCCTGCCTCTGGCGGGAAAATACCTTGCCGCAATGTTCGGCTCCACGCCTGCGCCTGCCGGCGACACGACGGCGCTGTTATTCCTCTCCCAGAAAGCGGTTTTCTTTGCGGCGGCTATTGTATTCTCATTTCCGATCGTTCCGTGGCTTGGCAAACGGCTTGACGGACTGCGGGAAAAAGGCGGGGTCGCCTCGGTCTGTGCGGTTCTCTGGGATGCAGTTTATCCGATTCTCATGCTCGGGCTTCTGCTCGTATGTACGGCGTATCTGCTCAAGAGCACCTATAATCCGTTCATCTACTTCAACTTTTAAGGAGGGAGACTGCCATGAAAGCGATTGCGAAAAAGACAAAAGCGGTCTCCGCGCTCCTGACGGCCATCGGGGCATTGGCGTTTTCCGCGATACTTTGTGCCACCTCCGTCGTGAAAAACCGTGCGGAACTCTTTGATTTTCATGGTGACAACGGTGATACGCTGTGGGGAAAACTGATTCTTGAAAAAGAGCAGGTCAATGTTGCTTTTGATAAGAAAATCCCGGGATTTGATCAGTTTATCGGCATCTACGGTGCGGTGCAGAACGTTCTCGGCACCTCGGTTTATGAGGACGCCGGATACACCTATGTCATCCGGGACAAAAAGAACTTCTTACATTTCTACGTCAAGCGGCAGGACGAAGCGGAGTATGCGGAAGCGGTCTCACGCTTTGCGGGACGACTGCAGAACGCCGGGATCCCGCTTCTCTATCTGCAGGCTCCCGTGCGGGAAATGCGGATGTTCACGGAATTCCCGGACTACATTGATTATGCCAGCGATGAAAATGCCGCCGCGATGCTGGATGCACTGGAAAAGCAGGGGGTCTCCGGCCTCTCCCTTGGGGAGCTTCTGCAAAATGACGGTGTTGATCCTGCCTCCATGTTTTACCGCACCGATCATCACTGGACAACGCAGACGGCGTTCCGCGCGTTTCAACTGCTGCTCCCGCATCTGAATGAACAATTCGGCTTTTCCATTGATCCGGCGTTATCCGCCGATGAAAACTGGCGGGCGGAGACCTTTGAAAACTATTTTCTCGGTTCTCTCGGGCGGCGGCTTGGAAAGGAACTTTCCGGGCTGGATGATTACACCTATCTGGAACCTGCCTTTGAGACGCAGTATGATGTTTATTACACGCCGCAGTCCCGGGAAAAACCCTATTGGAGCGGTTCCTTCCGGCAGACGATGGTCAGAGAATCGCTGCTCTATTCGGAAGACGTGAGTGTCAACCGTTATGCCTCCTATTTCCAGTACGACTACGGCGAGCTGATCATCCGGAATCGTCTTTGTGACAACGGTCTGCGGATCGCAGTCATCAAAGACTCCTTTGCCCTTCCCTTTACGGCCTTTCTATCGACGGTTTTCAGCGAGATCGAAATGATCGACCTGCGGGAATATCAGGGGAATGTGACGGAATTCCTTCTGGATTACAAGCCCGATCTGGTTCTGATGCTTTACAGCAACAGTACGTTCCAGCCCCTCATGTATGAGTTTGAGGGACATGCGGAGACGGAAGAATAAAAAATCGCAGTACACACCCTTTGCCGGGACATGTGTACTGCGATATTTTTTGTTTGTTTCCTTATCAGTTCTGCAGCTTCAGATCGTTTTCCTTGATCCAGCCGATCTTCCGGAAGAGCAGGCCGAAGAGCCATGTGAGGACAGCTGGCAGGATGAAGCAGATGAGGATGAGGCCGATCACATCCATAGCTGTGATGGCGGTCTTGGTACCCTCTGCGATATCGTTCAGCCATCCGGTATATACGCCGATCTGACCGACCAGTCCGCAGGTTCCCATACCGGAGGAGATCGCCGCGCCGTTCATTTCCAGGTGGAACACGCAGGTGGCGATGGGGCCTGTGATGGCGGATGCGAGGATCGGGGGAATCCAGATCTTCGGATTCTTGATAATATTTGCCATCTGGAGCATGGAGGTCCCGATGCCCTGGGAGAGCAGTCCGCCCCATTTATTCTCACGGAAGCTCATGACGGCGAAGCCTACCATCTGGGCGCAGCAGCCTGCGACGGCGGCACCGCCCGCAAGTCCGGTCAGCGCAAGGGCGTGGCAGATCGCAGCGGAGGAAATCGGCAGGGTAAGGGCGATACCCATGAGGACGGAGACGAGAATACCCATGAGGAACGGCTGGAGCACGGTCGCGGTGCGGATGAGCTCACCGAAGGCGCTGGCCGCAGCGCCGATGGCGGGCGCGATCAGTGCCGAAAGTCCCACGCCGCAGACAATGGTGACGGCGGGGGTGACGATGAGGTCCACGCGGGTCTCCTTGGAGACAACCTTGCCGACCTCGGCAGCGATGATGGCGATGACATAAACCGCCAGCGGTCCGCCGGAGCCGCCATACGTGTTGGCTGCGGCGCCGACCGCCAGAAGCGAGTAAAGAACCAGCGTCGGTGCATGCAGCGCATAGCCGATGGCAACCGCCATGGCAGGTCCCGCCATGGAAGATGCGGTGGAACCGATCTCCGTGATGAAGTCAACGCCCGTCTGCTGACCGATGGTTTTGATGATCGTGCCGATCAGAAGCGAGCAGAACAGGCCCTGCGCCATGGCAGACATCGCGTCAATGCCGTAGCGTTTGCCCGAAAATACGATATCCTTCTTTTTCAGAAAGTCCTTGAATTTTCCCATTTGTTCTTTTTTTCCTTTCCGCCGGAGGCTGTTTTTCCGGCTGCTGTCTTATTCTGTGTATAGATAGGTGTCAAGACAGATATTGCGCATATTATACAGGAAAAAACGGAAAAAGTCAATGTTTGTTTTCAACAAACATTCTCGTTTTCCCTTGTATTATTTATGATTTTTATAAAATCGGTCTTGCATTTTCCGCTGAAGCATGATATACTATATATATAAAGTCAAACAGAAAAGAGGAAGCGTCCTATGCAGCAGAAGGTATTCCGTGTTTCCCTCTTTTACGCCCTTCGGGATATCCGGAGGCGTCCCGTCCGGTTCCTTTCCCTCTCCGCCATCGTCTGCGCCGCGCTGGTATCTCTGACGCTGTTGCTTTTGTTCATGGAGGCACAGTGGCGGGCCGACGTCATGCCGGACCGGGAAGAAAACTATCACTTCACCCTTGACAATCTGAGTGAGAAGGAAGCGGCTTATGCGGAGTCTCTCCCATGGGTCCAGGCAGCCTACCGCTCGGTGTCGCCGACGAATGAAGACCGGATCTGTCTGCGCATCCGTTCCGACTGGGAGCACTGTACGGAATCCGGCGAGCTGGTCAGAGAACTGATCCGGAAGATCGGGCTGTTCCGCAGAGAGCCCTATGCGGCGATGTATGATACCGTTTATGATGGAGCCATGGCCAAATTCCACGCATACTGGTACGGAGCAACCGAGGCAAACGGTCTGACCGATACCCGGTTTGCCGAGACACAGGCCTATACGCATCTCATCGATCACAAGGTCACAAATCAGGTCTTCATGCAGAAGACCGTGAACTCCTACGTCATCCAGCGGGACTTTTTCACGCTGATCCTCATGTTCTGTGCGTTTACCGCCGCGGCGTTCACCATCCTGATCGAGAATGACTACCGGCGTTCCTTTGAGGATTTCGGCTGTCTGCGCGCGCTGGGTTTCACAAACGGTCATCTGCTGTGCATCCATCTGATCCGTTCGTTCTTCATCTACATATCCGCGCTGCCGGGCACCTTTCTCGTCTCTGCCGGATTTCTTGCGCTGTTCCGGCGCATGACCGCCGCTTCCATTACGGAAGAGACGGCATATCTTATGGATGTGACCGCGCATCTGCCGATCCCGCTGATGCTGATCCTGTTTTCCCTGATGCTCGGAGCCGTGCTGCTCGGCACGGGCGCCGTCTGTTTTCTGCACCGCAGAGAGGAGATCATGTCCCTTCTGCGCGGCGTACAGAGAATGCAGATCTCCTTCGTTGCGGAGACCTCCGAAGCCTTTGCAGAATCCGATTCCATCCGGGAATACGGACGGCTGTACCTGCGCCGCTCCCGGCGCTCGATGCTCTATACCGTCATCGTCACGTCCCTTGTCATGCCGCTGCCCTTTCATCTGTTCTCATCCCTGATCGAGCTGCTCCCGGCAGCGGGAACGCAGGAGGTCTATCCCGTCTTTCTCTATACGCTTTTGCAGACGCTGGCGGTCTTTATAACGACCCTCTGCATCACGGTGACCGCCGCCCGCAGCGCGGTCTCCATGCGTGCGCGGGAGCTTGGCATCCTGCGCTCCCTCGGCGCGGACCGCGATTGTATCCGCACGCTGATCTACCCCGCCGCGTGGATACAGTCCCTCCATATCACCATCTGTTCCCTGTTTATGATCATCTGGACGCACATCGTCAGCCGCAATCACTTTGATTTTGACGTCAAAGCCGAGGCCGGCTCCGGCGCAAGACTGATAAACACCCTGCTCTCCGATATTTTCGGCTCAGCCCTGTTCGTCATCCCCGCGACCTTCCTCGGGACCGTTTTGTTTCTGCGGTATTTCTTCCGCACGCCGATCCTCACATCCATGAACGACAAGGAGTGATTCCCATGATGAAAAAACCACGAAGCACGGAGAAAATCGACATACCGGAGCATCAGGTTCTCACAGTCCGGGCGCTCTGCAAGACCTATTTTCAGGGAGATACCCACATCCGCGCCGTGGATGACTGTTATTTAACGGTGGAGCGCGGCGAATTCATCTCGATCATCGGCACCTCCGGCTCCGGGAAATCGACGCTCCTTCATATGCTCGGCGGGCTTGATACGCCGACCTCCGGGAAGATCTATCTTGCGGGACGCGATCTCTATGATATGAGCGACAAGGAGCTTTCTGCCTACCGCAACAAAAACATCGGGTTCATTTTTCAGTCCTTCCATCTGCTCCCGGTCCTGACGGCGAAGGAAAACATCCTTCTCCCCCAGAAGTTGGCGGGAGGAACGCGGTATCCGCATTACTTTGACACGCTGGTGGAAAAGCTGGGACTGACAGACCGCATCCATCATCTGCCGTCGGAGCTTTCCGGCGGACAGCAGCAGCGTGTCGCCGCCGCGCGGGCGCTGATCAACAAGCCCGCGATCCTCTTTGCCGATGAACCGACGGGCAACCTTGACGAGACGTCGGCGAAGGAGCTGATCTCCCTTCTGCTCTCTCTGCGGCAGGAGCTGAATCAGACCCTTGTGATGGTGACGCACGACAAAACCATCGCCGCCATGGCAGACAAGACCTACACGATGCAGAACGGAATTTTAAGAAAAGCATGACAAACACAGCGCCTCTGCCGATGATGCGGCAGAGGCGCTGTATCTTTTTCGGGGAAGCGGAGCTTATTTCCCCAGCAGCTCCATCACGCAGGTCCTTGCAAGGAGCAGGCCTGCGGCGGGGGGGACGAAGGCGGTGCTGGCGGGGATGGCGCGGCGGCCCTCGGCGGGCGTCTCCTTGGTGGGCAGCGGGGTCATGGGAACCTCGTCGGACCAGAGGACGCGGTATTTTCTGATCTTCCGTTTTCTGCACTCGATGCGCATGACCTTGGCAAGGGGGCAGACGGAGGTCTTTG
>JAKSPR010000240.1 GCA_024404655.1 Clostridia bacterium
TTCAACTTCCCCCTCCGTCAGCGCGAAGACGCTCACGCAAAAAAGCAGCATAACAAAGGGCAGCGGCAGAAGGTTCCGAATTATTCTTTTCAGTTTACTCACCTCTCAACGATTTCTGTATTGTATCCGCCGTATATTTCAGACAAACAGCGGATCTGCAAGGAATGTCCCAACCATGGATGTAAACAGCCGCAGGCACCATGCGTTCATGACCAGCAGAAACATCTGGCCGGCAAACATCCTGCACCAGCTCTTGAAGATTCCGCCGGTCGACTGTCCGGCACCCATTGCAAAGGCCACCGGAGCTGTGAAGACCAGGACGCCGAGCAGCACATACCGTTCAGCCGCTTCGAATAACAGCTTGATATAGTTCCAGGAAAGGATGAGCAGCAGAATCAGGGCGATCAGGGCGACAGAACCGTTTGCGACAACGCCGAGGATCGTGACGATCACACTGTTGAAATCTGCAAAGGACAGAGGCGGAAGGTCCTGATTCAGGATCCAGTGGTACGGTGTCCCTCCGATCTTCAGCGCGATATCCACGATGTCCTTTGAATAGAAAGCAAGGAACAGAAACAGCACACTGCGGATGGAAAGCTTCAGAGGATCTTCCGCTTCGATCCCGGCCACAAGGCCAAAGTTTTTAAAAACCTGCCACATCCAGTTGAGCAGGATCAGACCGATGCCAAGGGCCACAAAAATGCCGTACATGGTCTCAGCTGCAGGAAAATACCGCAGAAAGGAATCCATGCTGCAGCCAAGCGCACCAAGGACCGATGTGGATATCATGTCCAGCAGATTCATGACCTGTTCCGCAAGCCATGCTACGATTTTATCAAGAATTCCCATGTTTGTTCACCTCGCTGAAAAAAGAACAGCCGCATCCGGGCAGGGAGAGAAGCTGCCGGGTGCGGTCATTCTGTGTTTCAACCGACCTCAGATCGTATACTGTCCGCCCGCAAAGAACGGGGTGACATACGCCATGATGAAGCCAAGGCCATTGATGATGACCCAGGAAATGATAATGCGCTTCAGCCATGCCCTCGATTCATCAACCGTTCGGCTGTTCTTCGAGAAATTCATAAGCAGAAGCGCAATGGCAGCGGTCACAACAGCTGCGACGGTGGAGATGCCGACCACCTGATTATAAACATCCTTCATGATCTCTGTCGCCTTGACCCACATGTCGGTACCGGCAGCGAAGCACGGTACTGCAGTCATGACGGAGATGACCGCGGAAAAGAAGACCATATAAAGCAGTCTATATGCATGGATGCGCGGTGTTTTTTCCTTTTTTCTGTTCAGAGTCACCTGATTACCTCCTTATTCGTTATTCCGATGTTTCTCTCCGCTCAGAAAAAAGAAAAGCCACTATCCCGCCGGATGACGGATAATGGCTTTCATCTGAAGTTATATTTCTGAGCATGACTATTATATCATGACTGTTTGGAACCGTCAATGCACCCATTGAGAAACTTACGGGCAACTGCCCGGAAACTTTCAGGAAACCTCTGAACAAGTTCGAAAAAGATCTTTTCAGAAAACCTGTTGATGGGCGAGACGAGGAACGGTCACACTTTTTGGTGTTATCGATGGACGTCAGGTGCGCAGAGGGACTTTAGATAATCCTCCACATTAAGATACTGAACAGTATCCCTTTTTGCATTTTCACCGCGGTACAAAACGCAGCGCTCACGGATTTCACCATAACGAAATTCCGTTTTTTCGGTTTTACGGGGATCAACCAGATGACGGTATTGCTTTTCCTCAATACTGGAACTGTATTTGATCTCAAAAATGGAACAACCGCCATTTTGACTGTCAAAAACAACCATGTCATATTCGCCGTCCATGAACTGAAGTTTAAATATCTCTTTATCTGGGTTCGCCAATGCCGTTTCAAGCAAAATGATGTCTTCCAGCATCCTGCCTTTGATTTCGTTCAGAATGCGTTCGGTAACATATTTGCGATCGGCAAACGAAAGCGTTGAGAATACTTCGTCACGCATAAGTGCATCCACCAGTGATTTTGCCTGCGAATAGCGAAGCCCAGCCTGTGTGAAAGCGGTTCTCATTTCATATTTGCCGAATGCGTCAATATCGGCAATAGAAATGTTTCGAATCAGATCAAGCGCTGTAAGATATTCTTTGATTTCAAATTCATGCACGGAATCAATTTCTACAGTTTGCTCGGATTTGTTTTTGATTTCCAGAAGTTCTTTCAAACGTGCCGTGACTGCATCACGGTCTATTCTGTCAAGTACATCATTTTCGGAACGCAGATTTCTTGCGGAAAGAGACAGATCTCCAGATTTGAACTCGCGTGTCAGAACATTCACGGTGAAGCGATGGTTGATATCCTCAACCACTCTGTTAATAGCGCTCGTCAGCTCGTTCTTCTCATAAAGTGAGTACAGGTGTCGGAAATGACCTTCATTCTGATAACATTTCAGTGAATGCTGAATGTTGTGCGCAATGGCACTGTCAACGTATTCGTCGGTATCGGATTTGCAAGCAAACGTGTTGTAATGATTTCCGCTCATACTCATAGTGCCGCCGAATTGAATATAAGTGTCGATTCCTCTGATGCCTAGAACGTTTTCAAATTCGCGGTAAGGAATGAATGTTGTATGAAGAATTCTGCATCTGTCAAACAGCTCTTCGGATTTGGAAATCCAAAAGCCCAGGGAGTCCGTTCCGGACAGAACCACTTTCATACCAGAAGCAGCGTAGATATCCGAAAACAGTGCTGCTCCTTCAATAAAATCTTCTAATAGAGTGACTTCATCTAAAAAAACATACCGATAGCCGCCATCAAAAAGGCGGCGCAAATCCCGATTCAGTTTCCCCAAGTCATCGGATGTGCTTACTTGAATGAATGCCGTCTTGGAAAACTGCTCTTCGGTCATTTCGGATATGACTTGTTTGATCATTGTTGTCTTGCCTGTGCGGCGTAAACCGTAAAGGATGAAAACCCTGTTATATTCGTTGCCGAAAACGTAATTCTCGAGCGAATGAATGATTTCACGTTTCTTAAGCCCCGCCACACTTTTCGTCAATTCTCTCAGTGCTTTACCGGTCTGAACATTGGTGATGAAGGCAGAGGTGGATTCAGCAGGTGCAATACCCGAATGACGGAGCTGCTCTTCAAGGTATTTTCGTTTTTCGATTAAGGCGGTCATTTCTTGAATTTCATTGCCCTTCAGATAGCGTGAGCGCTGCTTTCCGCCTTCAAACCATTGATATACCGTGTACTCATAATATTCCTCAGTGTTTTTCTTCGGTATTTTCTTAACAGTGATACCGCCGGTTGGCAACTCGGCTATCTGCTTTTTCAGTTCGTCAATATCCATTCCCAGTACCTCCTATCATTCCGTCAGCATTATTATAGCACATTTAACTTTGTTAGTCAACATAGTAAGTTAAAAAAGTTAAAGCATTTGCTGATATCCAGCTTCTCTTCAAGGACAAACTATGCTTCCGCTGATTGCTGAACAAGCACCCGGTCTCCGTTAATATTTTCCGCACCGCTTAATGGCAGGGGTTTTACAGCATCATTCGGTATACAAGACTGCTTTTCTCCGGCTGACAACACAGGAGCCATGGAGGATGAAGCGCTTCTGCTCAAAAGATACACACGCAATCCCAGATCATTGACAGTTCCGTTCCATACTCCCAGACGACCTAACTCACAGGAGTGCTTTTTTCTCTTATTCTTCTTTCAGAACAAATTTCCATTTGCAGCAGCAGTTATGATCCGTAATATCCGGATAACAGCTGAGTGCTTCACAGGTGATCCGGCTGTCGATCGTTTTCGCAAACCCGCTGTATTCGATGATTCCGACCGATTTGCAGGGATGAAACGGCATTCCTTTCCGTTCTCTTGCTGTCTGGACACGGCATCGGACCATTGTATAGATTAACTCATTTCCATTGATCTCAATTTTGTCCTCGTTGAGGCTCGCATAGAACCGCAGTTTCAGTGCCTGTGCCAGTCCCTCCAGTCCTGCCTGTTCGGGCAGTTTGAGAAATTCCTTGATCCGCTTGGCTTCGATGACAGTAAATCGCTTCCAGGCCTCTGCATCATGATACATAGCCTCATCCATGCCGGATTTCGTTTCCACCGACTGAAACCATACGCCGTCGAGGGCAAGCCAGTTTTTGGCGTAGATTTCGATCAGTTCGATCAGCTGATCTTTTGAGTATTCAGAAAGTGTTTCCACATTTTCCACAAATTATACCCCTTGTCATTACTCACCGAACAGTTCCGCCGTCTTTTCCATTCTGTCAGCGATCGGCACGCCGAACGGACACCGTTCTTCGCACTGCCGGCATCCGATACACTCCGATGCCCTGTGCTCCAGCAGCAGATAATGGGACTTAACGGATTCGGGCACTTCCGGCTGCATGACAGCAAGGTCATAATACTTATTGATCATGGCGATATCCAGATTCTCCACACACGGTCTGCAGTGGCCGCAGTATGTGCACTCCCCTCTGTAGGAATGCAGCGGCGCACCGCTGAGCACGGATGCATAGTCCTTTTCGTCATCTGATGCATTTTCATAGGAGACAGCCTCATCGACCTGTTCTTTCGTATCGTATCCGCACAGAATCGAAGCCACACCCGGACGGGTCAGAGCGTAATGGATGCGCTGCAGGGGCGTGAGCGCAATCCCGCACGGAGACCTCTTTGCATCAAACAGACGTCCGCCCGCAAAGCCCTTCATGAC
>JAKSPR010000241.1 GCA_024404655.1 Clostridia bacterium
GCTCATCAATATGGTGATGGTCCGGGAAGGGCTTGCGCGGGTGGGAATGATTCTCCTGCCGGAAGCGAGGAACAAAGGAACCGGGACTGCAGCGCTTTCCCTTTTCGTTGACAATATCATGGATAGCTACCCCGTTGCCCGCATTGAAGCAGACACCGACTGCTCCAACTTAGCCGCCCAGCACATGCTGGAAAATGCGGGGTTCTTATGCGAAGGAACCCTTCGCGCGTTCCGGTTTCATCATGGGTTCTATCATGACAGTCTGCTATACAGTTTTATCAGAGAGTAACAGGGGATTTTACCAGCCATTCCCTCAAATTCCACCGATTTCACGAAGTGTTCACACTTATGTCATGCGCAAAACATAAGGACTTGCTATTATAATTATGAACATAGACAAAAAAATAACAATGTTAATAATTTCACAAGCCCAAGACAATATTTCATACTTACTACAGGAGGTTTACAACTATGGGAACCAAAATCTTAGTCATTGATGACGATACCAACATCTGCGAAATGCTGCGCGTCTATCTGGAAAACGAAGGCTATGAAGTCAAGACCGCCAATGACGGTGCAGAAGGCGTTGCCTACTTCAAGATGTATGAGCCGGACCTGGTCCTCCTCGACATCATGCTCCCCCGCAAGGACGGCTGGCAGGTCTGCCGTGAGATCCGTGAGATCTCCAATAAGCCCATCATCATGGTTACCGCAAAGGGCGAGGTCTTTGACAAGGTCCTCGGCTTTGAGCTGGGTGCCGATGACTTCATGGTCAAGCCCCTTGAAATGAAGGAGCTTTCCGTCCGTGTCAAGGCCATGCTCCGCCGCTGCGCGACCCGCGACAATGTGGGCGATGAAGAGGCTGTCAAGTTCGACAACATCGAGATTTCCCGCCAGAAGTACGAGCTGAAACTGAAGGGCAAGAGCGTTGACATCCCCCCGAAAGAACTGGAACTGCTCTACTTCCTCGCATCCAACTACAACCGCGTCTTCACCCGCGACCAGCTCCTTGATAAGGTCTGGGGCTTTGACTATCTCGGCGACTCCAGAACCGTTGACGTCCATGTCAAGCGTCTGCGTGAGAAGCTGGAAGGCGTCAGCGACAAGTGGGTTCTGAAGACCGTCTGGGGCGTCGGCTACAAGTTTGAACTGCTCCAGTAAGGCGGTGCATTCCCGCTTATGCTGAAAAGCGTATTTTCCAAATACCTGCTGGCATTCCTGATCATCATCGGCGTCAGTTTTCTTGTGATTTCCGGCATCACCAGTACCCTTGTGACCCGGTATTCCGCCGACGCCAAGCGTGAATCGGTCAATGACAGCGTGGAAGCCGTTGTGTCCTATGTGGGCGAGAGTTTTCAGAACAGCGAATCCAACGGCGATTCCTTCTCCCGCTTTACATATTTCAACCGCACTTCCCTGCGCCGGGCGCTCTCCCTCTTTGCCGCAGGCGGCGAGGACCTTGAAATCTTCGTCACCGATGAACGCGGTGCTCTGCTGCTGGGCAGCTCAGGCGAAGATGACCGCACGCTGAATGCGTTTCCGGCATCGTTCATCGAAACTATTCTGAACGAGGGCAGTTTTGAAGAGTTCACGGATCTTGACGGTCTGATGAGCGCAAAGAATTTGATCTCCGCCCGTCCCATCACCGACAAGAACGACGTGGGTGTGGGTGCCGTCATCGTCTGTTCTTCCTCCCGGAGCATTTCCGGTCTTGTGGAGACCATGATGAAGACCATCCTTGCCTCCTGCCTCTGGGTCATGACGGCGGCGATGATCATCGTCTATTTCGTCAGCGAAAAGATCTCCAGTCCGCTCCGTGAAATGAGCCAGGCTGCCAAAGCCTATGCCGCCGGAAAATTCGACGTCCGCGTCCCGGTTCACGGCAGCGATGAAGTGGCAGAACTTGCTACCGCCTTCAATAATATGGCAAACTCCCTTGCCACAGCCGAAGATACCCGCCGTTCCTTCCTTGCCAACGTCTCCCATGACCTGCGTACGCCGATGACGACCATTGCGGGCTTCATCGACGGTATTCTGGACGGTGCGATCCCACAGGAAAAGCAGCCCTATTATCTTGAACTCATCGCAAGCGAGGTACGCAGACTTTCACGTCTCGTATCTTCCCTGCTTGATATCTCCCGTATTCAGGCCGGAGACCGCAAATTCACCAAAACCGCCTTTGATATCTGCGAAATGGCCCGCCAGATCCTCATTTCCTTTGAACAGCGCATTGATGAAAAGAAACTCAACATCGAATTCGACTGTGAGCGGGACAACATGATGGTCTACGCTGACCGCGACGCGATCTATCAGGTGCTCTATAACATTTGCGACAACGCAGTCAAGCTCACAGCTCCCGGCGGTGACTACCGCATCAAGATCATCAACAAGGATAAGAAAACCTATGTCTCCGTCTGGAACGCAGGACAGGGTATCCCCGAAAATGATCTTCCCTTTGTCTTTGACCGATTCTATAAGAGCGACAAGAGCCGTGGTCTCGATAAGACCGGCGTAGGTCTGGGTCTTTACATCACCAAGACCATCATTGACGCCCACAATGAAGAAATCTGGGTCAAGAGCGTCTGGGGTCAGTACTGTGAATTCGTCTTTACCTTACAAAGTGTCATTGACAACTAAAGGATTATCATCATGAAAACAATTGAACGTTTCCTCAAATACGTTTCCTACCCCACCATGTCGGATGAAAATTCCGAAACCTGCCCCAGTTCCCAAAAGCAGCTTGCTCTGGCAAAAGAGCTCTGCGAAGAGCTCAAGGCCATCGGGCTTGACGCATCCGTTGACGAACACGGCTATGTGTACGGCTCCCTTGCTGCAAACTGTGACAAGACTGTACCGACCATCGGTCTCATTGCCCACATGGACACCTCCGATGAATGTGCCGATGCACCGATCCATCCGAAGACCGTGCTTCATACGGGAGAAGATATTCTCTTAAACGAAGAAAAAGGCATTTACCTCTCCGAATCCGTCTATCCTGCGCTGAAAAACTTCCGAGGCAAGCATCTGATCGTCACCGACGGTCTCACGCTGCTGGGAGCCGATGACAAGGCAGGCTGTGCCGAGATCGTCTCCGCAGTCGAGGACCTGATCACCTCCGGTAAGCCTCACGGTGCGGTCCGCGTGGCCTTTACGCCCGATGAGGAAATCGGACGCGGTGCAGATCTCTTTGATGTTCCCCGCTTTGACGCCGATTACGGCTATACCGTTGACGGCGGTGCGCTGGGAGAGCTGGAATACGAGAACTTCAATGCCGCCTCTGCCGCTGTCACCATTCACGGACGCTCTATTCATCCCGGCTCCGCCAAAGGCATGATGATCAATGCAGCGCTGCTGGCCTTTGAACTGAATGCCATGCTGCCTGCCGATCAGATTCCCGCAAAGACCGAGGGTTATGAAGGCTTCTTCCATCTCATTGACGTGGAGGGCGGCTGCGAGCATGCGGTCATCCGCTACATCATCCGCGACCATGACCGGGCAAAGTTTGAAGAAAAGAAGCGCATCATGAAAGAAGCGGTGGACACGCTCAACCGTCAGTATGGCGAAGGCGTTGCCGAACTTGATCTCCGTGATTCCTATTACAACATGAAAGAGATCATGGACGCTCACATGGAAGGCATCGAAGCGGCTATGACCGACATGCGTGAGAGCGGCGCGGAACCCCGCTGTGTTCCCATCCGCGGCGGCACAGACGGCGCTCGGCTGTCCTTCATGGGTCTGCCCTGCCCCAATCTTCCCACCGGCGGCGAGAACTACCACTCCCGCTTTGAATATGCCTGTGTCGAGGACATGGAGACCATGACAAAGATTCTTGTCACCATCCTCACCGACGCGGCAAAATAAGATACAACAAAAGCATCCGGGCTGCTTCACATAACGTGAAACAGCCCCTGTTCTTTCCAATAAATACACCATGAAGATCACAAAACCAGATTTTTACAAAGATTTTCACTGCATTGCCGACCGCTGCCGGCACAGCTGCTGTATCGGCTGGGAAATCGACATTGATGAAGATTCCCTTGCCCGCTATGACACGGTCCCCGGACCTTCCGGCGAGAAGCCGCGGGGAAATCCCGACCGCGCGGACGGATATGCCTGTTTTCATCTCACAGGAGATGAAGAGCGTTGTCCCTTCTTAAAAGAAAACGGTCTCTGCGAAATGATTCTGACCCTTGGGGAAGATGCGCTCTGTGAAATCTGCACGGAACATCCCAGATTCCGGAATTTCTTCTCCGAACGGGAGGAAATCGGGCTCGGTCTCTGCTGTGAAGAAGCCTGCCGGATTCTCTATTCCCACAAAGGCCCCATCACCCTTGAAACCGAAGGCAATGACGGAACACCTCTTGACCCATGGGAAAAAAAACTGCTTTCTATCCGGGAACAAATGCTGGAGGCTGCCCAGGTCCCCGCACGAACTTTCCCGGAGCGTATCGGAAAATTGCTTGCACTTGCGGAAAGTTCCGTTGTGGAAGACGATCTCCCCGCATGTTTTGATCGCTTTTTTGAAACGCTCCCGACGCTGGAAATTCTCGATTCCGCATGGCGGGACTGTCTTGCAGGTTTCCGGGAACTGGCTTTTGTTGCTCCCGCCCATCCGGAATACGCGGATAAGCTGCTCTGGTATCTCATTTACCGCCATATTTCACAGGCTGAGGACATGGAAGACCTTGCCGCACGGACCGTTTTTGTTATCGCATCTACATATCC
>JAKSPR010000242.1 GCA_024404655.1 Clostridia bacterium
TCTATACAATTATATTATACCGCATTTTTTTGTAAAAATCAACACATTCCGCAAAACGTGAAGAGTCAACAGTGAAAAAAATTCCGTCTGCATCCAGATGCAGACGGAAAATGACGGACGGGTATATCAAAAATAATAATGGTACTGTGAAAAAGCAGTATGCCCTGCAGTGATTACCACTTTGCCTCACAGTGGTGATAAGGAGTGCCGATGAATCCTACCTGAGCAAAGTCCTCGGGGTTATTGCGGATGATATAATCCATATAGGAGGCCAGCATACGGGAGGTAAGCAGGTAGCCTGCAGAATTGAGGTGAGTTCCCAGAAAGAAGTTTCGGCGGTATTCATCGTCGATATAAGGACCATACTTTGCAAAGTCAATGACATAGGTGAAATCAAAAACATCGGCAAATTCATAGAGCAGCGCTGCGTGAGCATCGACTACTGCATCAAGTACGGGATCATCGGTATGAAGCATTGTCATAAGAAAGAACCGCGCTTTGGGCTGCATCTTCTTTAAGCGCTGGATAATGCGGGCATACCACCCGGCGAAGGTTTCCGTATTGTTTTTCTCATAATCCTCTGCATTGATATCCGAAGCAGAGCCAACAGGCATTTTCATACCGATCAGATCGTTTCCGCCGAGTGCAATAACATAGCAGGGACTGAGTTTGTCCGCATCCCACAAACCCTTTGACTCTGCAAAGTTCTGACAGTATTCGATGGCAGTCATGCCGCCCCTGGAAAAATTGAGTACTTCTGTTCCGACAAAGCGGGCAAAGTACTGGCCCCAGGAATATTCAAACATGTCATGAAAACCATATTTTCCATCCGGTGTCTTTGACTCAAATTCACCGGAAGCCATACTGTCGCCGATACAGACAACGCGGCGGAATATGCCCGCGAGACCGCCGTCTTCAGGCATGGTATCCAGCGGTTTTTCGCCGGCACGTACATAATAACCGGTCATATCCATGATACATCACTCCAAAATAATGATTGCAAGCCGGATCCGATACAAAATCAGGATCTGAAGTATTCGAAAATTCCGTCTGCATCAGAATACAGACGGAATTTCAAACAGCATAAGGATTACCACTTTGCCTCACAGTGGTGATAAGGTGTGCCGATAAAACCTACCTGGGCAAAGTCCTCAGGGTTATTGCGGATGATGTAATCCATATAGGAAGCCAGCATACGGGAAGTGAGCAGATATCCGGCAGAATTGAGGTGACCGCCGAGATAGAAGTTTCTTCTGTACTCTGCATCAACAACGGGACCGTACTTGGCAAAGTCGATAACATAGGTGAAATCAAAATACTTTGCAAAATCATAAAGAAGTGCTGCATGGGCATCAACAATAGCATCATGCTCCCCGCCGCCTTCGTGCAGCATGGTCATGAGGAAGAAACGTGCTTTGGGCTGCATCTTCTTGAGGCGCTGGATGATGCGTGCATACCAGCCGGCAAAGGTTTCGGGATTGTTCTGTTCATAATCCTCTGCATTGATATCTGCGGTGGAACCGAGAGGCATCTTGCGGCCGAGCAAGTCATTAACGCCGAGTGCGATCACATAGCAGGGGCTGAGCTTGTCTTCATCCCAGAATCCCTTGGATTCTGCAAAACTCTGACAGTATTCAATGGCAGTCATACCGCCGCGGGAGAAGTTCAGGACTTCCGTGCCGACAAAGCGGGCAAAATACTGACCCCAGGAATATTCAAACATATCGTGGTAGCCCTTCTGACCTTCTGTGGTCAGGGACTCAAATTCACCGGAAGAAAGGCTGTCGCCGATACAGACGACACGGCGGAAAATTCCAGCAAGACCTCCGTCCTCGGGCATTCTGTCCAGCGGCTTCTCGCCTTCATGTGCATAATATTTTGTAATATCCATGGTGATATCTCCTTTTTGAGAAATATTTGTTTCTGTAATCAGTATAGCGCAGAAAAACCGGTTTGTCAAGTATGCTTTTTGTCTTGACAAATTGCTTTTTTCAGAGTATCATATTAACACATCTTGTTTCTTTTGTGAAAGGACCATATTATGTTAGGCATTATTCTTCTGATCGTCGGCATCATCATGAGCGGCGTCTACGCAGTCGGTCTGAAACCGGCAAACAGCCGCTGCAGATCGCTTGCAGAACTGCAGCTGTTCAACGGATGCTTTACTTTTATTGCCATGCTCGGAGCCGGAGCAACAGCTCTGGTCCGCGGCGGATCGCTGTATATCCCCTTCACCGGCGTTCTTGCCGCTGTCGCTTTCGGCTGTGTTTTCTCCATCTGTGTCTTCTCCAATCTGAAAGCGCTGGAAGTCGGACCGCTTTCCCTGACAACACTGATCGTCAATTTCAGTCTCGTCATGCCGCTGATCTATTCGTTCTGTTTCCTGGGAGAAGAACTTTCCATGCTCCGAATCATCGGCATTGTCCTGCTTGTGATCTGCATGCTGCTCTTTACCAATCCTAAAGTCACGGGTGAGAAGAAGATTTCAGGACTCTGGCTTGTGCTTTCTCTTACTGCTCTGTTCTGCAATGGATTCCTTTCCGTTACCGCAAAGATTTATGCTATGGCAACTGACAATGCTTATTCCGGTCCGTATCTTGCATGCTGCTATCTGTGTGCCACGATTACTTCCCTGATCCTGTTTGCCGTGCTGCGGTCAAAGCAGCCGAGGGAAGAACGGCGGACCATGAAAGATTTCTTCACTCCCGGCATGTTCGGCTGCATCCTTCTTGTCGGATTTGCAAATTTCGGTCTGAATCTTGTGGTCGTTCTGCTGGCAACCCTGATGGACGGCGCAATCGTCTATCCTGCCATTCAGGGCGGCGGACCGATGATTGCAGCGCTCTGTTCACGGCTGTTCTTCGGAGAGCAGATTTCGTGGAAAAAAGGTGCGGCGATCCTGCTCGGTGTTCTGGCAATCGTACTTCTGAATCTCTGATTTCTGAGAGAACCGAAAAACGGGTTCTGAGATGTTTCCGTCTCAGAACCCGTTTCGTTATTTCAGCTTATTCTGCCTTCAGTGCATTCTTTATCCTCTGATAATCATTAGTGAGAATGCAGTCAATACCCATGTCTCTGTAGTGCTTTGCTTCTTCGGGATCATCGGCGAAGAACACATTGGTGAGGATCCCGTGCGCTTTTGCCGCATCGACAGTGGTCTGATCAAAATACGGCTTGAACAGTTGTATCTTCTCTGCGCCAAGTGCGACAGCGCGGTTGACCATCGACAGCATATCCGTCTTATTGCCGTCCCAGCCGACACAGAGGTTGATATCCGGTGCGATTTTCCGGAACTCGGCAAAAGAGCTGTCGGTGCTGCTCATCATATAGCAGTGCTTGTGACAGTCATACTGGTGGAGCAGATCGGAAATCCGCTGATACTGGTGATCCATATCTTTCATATCCCAGATCTTCACATGAATGTTCATGATGACCGTACAGGCAAATTTCTGCAGGATTTCCTCGAAACGAACGATACGCTGTCCTCTGAAAGCCTCTCCGCACTTGATGCCGAAATCGAATTTCAGAAGTTCTTCGTAGGTATAGTCCCATACTTTGCCGGTACCGTCAGAAACACGCTCCAGATCACAGTCATGGATGGATACCAGTTCCCCGTCTTTGGTAGACCAGAGATCAAATTCGATTTCCTCTGCGCCAAGGGCAATGGCTGCCCCGAATGCAGGCATGCTGTTTTCGGGAGCAATGGTATTGAACCCGCGATGCGCACAGATACGCGGATACGGGAGCTTATTGTCATCCGGGAGCATCATGCTTCCTGCCGGACGATACAGCCACGGTCTGCGGCCCTCCTCGATGTAATCGTGATGCGATTTCAGCGCACCGAGGTATCCTGCGGGCTTCATATATTTCTCATTGACATTGATTTCACAGATACCAAGCCCGACCTCGTTTTTCATGTTCACAAGCATTTCTCCCTTCGGAGAAACGATCATGCTGCAGCCGCAGACAGGTGAATCTGCCCCCATGGATACAGAAGACCGAATAAGATAAGCATTGGTATTGTACGATAAGAATTCGCCGATGATCTCCAGCGCATGATGGGTATCTGTTCTCTGATGGGAACAGCCGATGATGATATCCACATTTTCTCTTGCGATCTGCGGGAACTCTTCATACATATAGAAATCATAACAGGACTGGAAACCGATGCGCAGACCTTCCAAGGTCAGAATATACGGTTTTGCATAGGAATAACTGTACGTACAGTCAAGTCCGTTGCCCCCCTGCTCTGCCGTTTTCGTTTCAGAGGGTGCCGGATGAGCTTTGTCATACTTTCCGATCTCATTGCCGTCCCGGTCAAAAGCGTGGGTGGTGTTCTTATATCCGTTTTCTGTCGGTTCGGCGTAGTTGGCAAATACCAGTGCATGGCAGCGCTTTGCCAGTGCCGGAACCTTCTCTGCGATGATCGGGCGGTATTTCTCGATGCACTTCTTAAACGATGCTTCATCCGGTGTTTTTACAGGGATATCACAGTACTCGGGAAGTACGATAAGATCAAGTGTGTCGTCGCAGGAATCCATCAGTGAAACCATCTGTTCAAAACAGATGTCGGCATCTTCATAGTTTTCAGAATAATATGGTTGAACAATACAGACTTTCATAAAAAATTATTGACCTCACCTTTTATATATCAGGAGAACCGTGTTTCCATGACGGCTTACACGGTTCTCCTGTGCAGT
>JAKSPR010000243.1 GCA_024404655.1 Clostridia bacterium
AGCGGAGGACAGGAATACGATGGGAACCTTGGATTCTCGTCGGATCTCTGTGCACCAGTGGTATCCGCTGAAAAACGGGAGCTTGATATCAAGGATAACGATATGAGGTTCACAAGACCGGAATTCCTCCATAACGGAACGGAAATTCTGCACTTTCCGCGCGGTAAGGCCCCCGGCTTCTGCCTGCGCGCAGACCGCATCTGCAATGCCGGGATCATCCTCCACAAGAAACAGTCGATATGGCATCATTGTTTATCTTATTTGTTTGTTTCAATCGGTTGAGCGGCATCGACGACCTTTTTATAAGGTCCGACCATGCCTTCGTTCATTTTATTGCCCATCTTCGCCCGGATTTTCGGGTTGCGGACAAGGGAGCCGAGCAGACACATCTTGATCATCTTTCCCCGCTGCTTCTGCGGGAAATCATAGACGCCATGAGCACGGTAGTAATCGTGGTCGGCTTTCATCAGTCCGCGCATCATCCAGATCAGATCACGGAAGATCTTCATGCCGCCGACACCAAAAAAGTTTCTCGGCTGTACATAATGTGTTTCAACGGCATAGGCAAGGCGCTTGGCTGTCGTGGCAATGGAATCTGCATCGGTACCGACACCGGAGAGGAAATTATGTCCGACCTCCGCTCGACCCTCGACGACCATACGGAGATTCTGCTCCGTTTCGTAAGGACCGTATACAAGATAAGCAAAGGGCATTCCTTCTGTAACGGTTCTGTGCCCGTTGCAGAACTGTCTGTCGTCATAGATTTTGAAGCGCGGACCCATGGAATGATCCCTGATCTTGAATGCAACGACAATAGCATCTGCTGTCTGTATCTTCTCACGTAAGAACGTGTCAAAACCGTCCCGATAGATGCACTTTCCGTCCCCAGCGCAGCGGAAACAGCCGATACAGCCGCCCATAAAGGGAAACTCCGCAATATCAACAATGCGGGTCTTATAAGGATATACGGCATCAAAATCGCTGATCATAGCGCGCAGACTGCCGTCATCTCCGCCGAGGTCCGCAACGATAACGGTTTCATGACCGTCCTTTTTGCCGACAGCAGGAAGCGTCGCTGTATACGGCGGTACCTCTGGAATTACTGCCCGCGGTGCCGGTTCGTAAATACCTTCCTTCATGCAGTGACAGACATAAGTAAAGAATGATACCGCATCCTTCTGCCCCTGTTCTGTCAGAAGATCATCCATATCAGCGGACAGGCCTTTGATCACCCGCATGCCCATATCATGACAGTTATCCTCGATGTAGCGGTGCGCGGTCACATCGTAGAAATGCTTGGATGTGGTGATCTGGGTGACATACTTCCCTTTCAGTTCTGCGCCGGAAGCCTTCATCAGGGCAACAAAACGGTGGGTCTGACTGGTCGCAAGGAATGTGTAGACAGGATAAGAAAACAGGATGAGGTCAGCTGCTTCCATACGCTTCACAGCATCCGTCATGTCCTTTTCAAGGAGTTTGATACGTGTTCCTACGTTGAGGACATCGAAACTATGATCGGGAAAACACTTGGAAAGATATAAAACTGTCTGCAGAGTTGTACTGTAGTTTCCACGCGGGGAACCGTTGATGACAAAGATTTTCATAAAAATGTCGTCCTTTTTTATTGTCAGGATTTCAGAATGTCGTCGGGCAAATCAATATCCGCAAGTTCTTCAGCCTTTTGGCACTGAATATTCAGGCATCGTCCGGGATAGCGTTTCAGAACAGACTTCCCGCCTTTGCCTCCCTGCAGGTCAAGGAGACCGGGTACCATCCAGGCGGAAAACAGAACGGGATTGCCGCCGGGCTCATCATAAGCGGCACAGGCAGCAAGAGGACCTTCATCGGAGATGGAATCTGCAAGTGCCGGAGCAGTATCCAGGATCCGGCTGACCGTTATTTCCTGTATATACGGCTGATCTGCTGCCATAAACAGCAGACGGTCACCGGGGGAATACGCACCTCTGTAAGAGAGTGCTTTTTTGATGGTATAGGAGATACCGTTTACACTCTCCGGACAGTTGAGTGCTGCAGCTCCGAGCGTTTCTGCTTTTTCAAGAATCTCCGGATAGCGGGAAACTACGATGAGAGAGCAGTCGTCCCGCTGATTCATTACTGCATGAAGAACCGAAAGGCCATATTCATAGATCGGTCTTCCGTTCAGCGGATAGAGCAGTTTATTGGATCCGAACCGCTTTGCACTGCCGGAGGCAAGATAACATAGATAAATCATCGCTTCACTTCAGGATCACGACGGAAAAGGATATTTTCCGGAGTAATTGGCAGCGAACGATGCCAGAATCCGGTTGCTCGTGCAATTGCATAGGTAATCGCAGGTGCCGGCGTGTTAATCACAATCTCACCAATCGACTTAGCACCAAAGGGTCCTGTTTCCTCAAAACTCTCTTCGAATTCGACATTCAGACGACCTGTTTCCAGACGCGTCGGTACATGATACTGCATAAAGGAGTCCTCTGCGATACTTCCGTCGGCACGGTAGCTTATGTCTTCCGTCAATGTCATTCCGATACCCTGCATAAGTCCACCCTCAGTCTGGATACGAGCGAGTGCAGGGTTGATAGTAGTTCCGCAGTCAACGACTGCATGGTAGTCAAGGACTGTCACAGCGCCGGTCTCGGTATCCAGTTCGATTTCAGCCATTCCTGCCATGAAAGGAGGCGGTGACACAGGAGACGAATGAGTGCAGGTTGCCTCAACAGCAATATTGTTGCCCATCATGGAGCGTGTGGCAATATCCATCAGAGAGACGGATTTCGCTCCGTCTGCCGAATGTACTTCTCTGCCAGAGAAAATTACAGCATCCGGGGAAATCTGCATCATTTCAGCTGCCAGTTTACAGATTTTTCCTTTGAGTTCAGCACAGGCACGTTCCACCGCTTTACCGGTGACATAGGTAGTCGAAGAAGCATAGGAACCGGAATCGTAAGGGGATGTATCGGTATTAGCACCGTGAACGGCAATATCTTCCACATGACAGTCCATGCAGTCAGCAGTCATCTGAGCAAGGATGGTATCGCATCCTGTACCCATGTCCGCAGCACCGATCATCAGTGTATAAAATCCGTCGTCGTTGAGCTTAACTGTTGCAGAGCCGACGTCAAGACCGGAGATACCGGATCCCTGCATTGCCATGGCAACACCTGCCGCGCGGATCTTACCATTGCCCATATCTCTGACGGGATACTTTGCCTCCCAGTCAAAGTTTTCAGCACATCGCAGCATACACCGGTCGAGAGCACATGCGGAGGCGATCTCGTTATAGTAAGCGGGCATTGTCTGACCTTCCCTGACCATATTCTGCAAACGCAGCTTGACAGGATCGACATGCAGCCGTTCCGCCAGCTCATTTACCATGCTTTCCACAGCGAAAATGCCCTGGGTTGCGCCGTAACCACGGTAAGCGCCTGCTGCCTGAACGTTTGTATAAACTACATCATAAGCAAACCGAAAGGCCTGCAGAGAATTTGTATAGAGCGGAATAGACTTGTGTCCGGAAAGGCCTACCGTTGTGGGGCCGTGCTCACTGTAAGCGCCGGTATTGGACAGCGTATAGACATCCAGTGCACGGATGGATCCGTCATTCATCGCACCGAGGGTCACAGTGACTTCCATTTCATGCCGGGGAGAACCGGCAATCTGAGACTCCTTGCGCGTGTAGATCAGTTTGGCTGGACGTTTCGTCATCCATGTAACGAACGCGGGATAGACTTCACAAACCGCAGTCTGCTTTGCTCCAAAACCGCCGCCGATACGAGGCTTCTCAACATGGATCTTTGATTTCGGAATACCAAGCGCAATAGAAAGAATACGACGCACATGGAAAACAATCTGCGTTGAGCTTATGACATGAAGTCTGCCGTAAGCGTCAATATCCGTATAAGTACGGAATGTTTCCATCATGGCCTGGTTTGCAGCCTTGGTATGGTATGTATGGGAAAACACGATATCGCAGGAAGCCAGAACAGAATCAACATCTCCATCACCTTCGACACCGCAGGCTACCAGGTTCCTGTGCTGGTCGGCACCGACATCACACAGTGCCTGCCAGTTTTCTTCCGGATGAACAAGAATAGGATTGTCTTTTGCTTTATGGGGGTCAAGAACGGGCTCTAATACCTCGTAGGAGACGCGAATCGCTTTGAGCGCCTTGTCTGCTGCCTCTTCCGTTTCAGCCGCCACGATAGCTGCTGCATCCCCGACAAAGCGTACATAGCGATCGAGGATCAGTCTGTCATGAGGTGACGGTTCCGGATAGGTCTGGCCTGCATTGGTAAAGCGGTTATTGGGAACATCTTTATAAGTATAGACACCTACAACACCTGCGATCTTCATTGCAGCCGCAGTATTGATATCTTTGATGCAGGCAAATGCATGGGGACTGCGCAGAATCTTGACGACCAGCGCATCCTTGGGAGTGATATCATCAACAAACACACCCTTGCCGAGCAGCAGCTGCATGGAATCCTTTTTACGGACTGCTTTTCCGACAAAGTTCTTTTTGCTCTCGTTTTCGCTCATCGTCTTATCTCTCCCCTCTTGCATTCAGGTAAGCACGGATACCTCTGGTCTGACCTTCATAACCGGAGCAGCGGCAGAGATTTCCGGCAAGATATGCCCGAATCTCATCGTCAGTAGGATTGGGATTTTCACGGAGC
>JAKSPR010000244.1 GCA_024404655.1 Clostridia bacterium
CGCATGGTTCTGGGAATCTTTGCAAAATCGGCGAGGATCGCACGGTAGTTTTCCTTGACGTGCTTATAATTGATCCGGCCTGCAGACAGCTCTTTTCCGAGTTTTTCCGTCCATTCTTCTGCCAGCTTCATCGCAGTACCCTTTTCGTTTTCATAGGGCTTGATCTGATTGGTCAGCAGCATCAGAAGGTCGCCGTACAGAAGCGCATAAAGCAGCTCGTGGGCAAGTGGGACGGTGAGTTAGAAGCCGGGATGCTTTTCCAGACCCGCAAAAGAAAGGGAAATGCAGGGAACCTGCGGATATCCTGCTTTTTTGAGTGCCTTGCGGATCAGGCTGATATAGTTGGAAGCACGGCAGCCGCCTCCTGTCTGGAACATGATGAGCGCTGTTTTATCCGGGTCGTATTTTCCGGATTTGAGAGCGTCCATAAACTGTCCGATGACAAGGATCGCGGGATAGCAGGTATCGTTATGAACGACACGCAGCCCTTCTTCGGCAATCTGTGTACCGGTATTTTCCAGAAGCTCCATTTTGTAGCCGTGGTTGCGGAACACATTGATAACCAGATGAAAGTGCATGGGGAGCATCATGGGGACAAGGATGGTATGGGTTTCCTTCATCTCCTTGGTAAACGGCGCGTAATCCTGTCCGATGACAGGATGTTTCTTTTTGCTCATGCTTTCGCACCTCCCATGGCGGCGTGGTTTTTATCGTCCAGCGCACCGATCAAGCTGCGCAGACGGATCTTGACGGCACCGAGGTTGGTGATCTCGTCGATTTTGATCTGGGTATAGAATTTCCCGCGGGTTTCGAGGATCTCGCGCACCTCATCGGTGGTGATAGCGTCAATGCCGCAGCCGAAGGAGACCAGCTGAACAAGCTCGGTATCCTCGTGTTCTGCCGCATACATCGCAGCACGGTACAGGCGGGAATGATAGGTCCACTGATTGAGAACGTGGAGCGTGGGAAGCTCGGCCATATCGCAGACAGCGTCCTCGGAAACGACGACGAAGCCGAGGGAAGCAGCCAGCTTATCAATACCGTGGTTGACCTCGGGATCAGCGTGATAGGGACGTCCCGCAAGAATCATGATGCGCTTGCCGTTCTGACGGGCAAACTCCAGGGCACGGGCACCTTCTGCCTTGACGGCGGCGCGGTAGTCCTCATAAGCCCGGAAACCTGTACGGATGGCGTTCAGCAGTTCCTTTTTGGGTATCACTGTACCGCGTTCCCGGAGCGCTTTGTCAAGGGTACGGAATAGGAACTTTTCGGAATCAAGATTGAGATACGGGTAGAAGAAATCCGCTTTTTTCAGGCTGTCCATGTTGCCGTTGAGCAGTTCTGCATAGTAAGCAACAACCGGGCAGTTATAATGATTGACGCTCTTGTGCTCATCAATATTATAGGAGAGGCAGGGATAGAAAATGGTATCTGCACCGCGCTCCAGCAGTTCTTCAATATGACCGTGCATCAGCTTTGCAGGATAGCAGGCCGTATCGGAGGGGATGGAGAACTGTCCCTTCTCATAAAGGGCGCGGGAGGACGGACCGGAGATGATGACCTTATAGCCAAGGGACGTGAAGAGGCCGTGCCACAGGGGCGCAAGCTCCATCATGCCGAGAGCCATGGGGAGACCGATGGTCCCTCTGGTTCCCTCTTTTTCGGGGAGGGAGTAAAGATAATTCTGGCGGTATGTAAACAGATTAGGGACATCCGCCGTTTTCTCGGCAAGTCCGGCGCCTTTTTCACAGCGGTTTCCGGTGATGAAGCGCTTGCCGCCCGCAAAACGGTTGACCGTCAGATGGCAGTGGTTTTCACAACCGCGGCAGAGGGTCTGGGTGGAAGTATGGGTGAATTCTTTCAGTGCTTCGGGGCTGATGAGACCGGATTTTTCGGGGCTCTGGGCCTTGATGTAGAGTGCGGCACCGTAGGCTCCCATGAGACCGGCAATCGAAGGACGGATTACCTCACGTCCGAGCTCCCGCTCAAAGGCGCGGAGAACGCAGTCGTTATAGAACGTACCGCCCTGTACAACGACATGCTTTCCGAGCTCCTCTGCGCTGCCCACACGGATGACCTTGTAAATGGCATTGCGGACAACGGAGATGCACAGACCTGCAGAAATATCTTCGGGGGACGCGCCCTCCTTCTGGGACTGCTTGACGGAGGAGTTCATGAAGACGGTACAGCGGGTACCAAGATTAACGGGATGCTTGCCGAAGCGACCGCGCTCCGCAAATTCCGCTGCGGTGCAGCCCATGCTTTTGGCAAAGGTCTCAAGGAAGGAACCGCAGCCGGAGGAGCAGGCCTCGTTTAACATGATCGCGTCAATAGCGCCGTTCTTGATATTGAAACATTTGATATCCTGACCGCCGATGTCGAGAATAAAGTCCACATCGGGGCGGAAGTGCTTGGCTGCAGTAAAGTGTGCGATGGTTTCAACAATGCCCTTGTCTGCGCCGAAAGCGCTCTTGATGAGTTCCTCACCGTAGCCTGTGACAGCACAGCCCCGGATGGTGACCCGATCACCGCATTGTTTATATATTTCTGTGAGCTGACTGCGGATGATTTCCACCGGGTCGCCCTTATTGGAAGCGTAATAGGTATAAAGGATCTCGTCTTCCTCGCCGATGAGGACCAGCTTGGTTGTGGTGGAACCGCAGTCGATACCGAGCCATGCACCGCCGCTGCAGGTGGTGATATCGGTTTCCGGCACGGATGCTTTTGCATGGCGGGCACGGAATTCCTCATACTGCGCTTCATTTTCAAAGAGCGCAGGCAGCGTATCCAGCTGCATTTTCTGACCGAGGGATTTTTTGACGAGGGTGAGAAGTTCGCCGAAGGTGAGGGATTTGGGGTTCTTCTCTGCATACAGTGCCGCACCTCTGGCAACGGCATAGGGTGCCCAATCCGGGAAAATGGCACTCTCCCCGCGGGTGAGGCCGAGGGTCTCGGTAAAACGATCCTGCAGACCACGGCAGAAATGAAGCGGACCGCCGAGGAACAGGACCTTTGTGGGGTTCCCATCCTTATCGCGTCCGATGCGTCTGCCCTGGGCAAGGCCCGCAATGGTCTGGTTGACGACTGCCTGATAAATACTTGCGGCAACGTCGGATTTATTGGCACCCTGATTGAGCAGGGGCTGGATGTCGGTCTTCGCAAACACGCCGCAGCGGGATGCAATGGGGTACAGCCGCTCATAACCTAAGCTGAGTTCATCCATTTCATCTGCTGTCAGATCAAGCAGGGTTGCCATCTGGTCGATGAAAGCACCTGTGCCGCCGGCGCAGGTACCGTTCATACGTTCATCCATAGCGCCGTCAAAGAAAATGATCTTGGCATCTTCGCCGCCGAGTTCCACGACAGCGGAGGTGTCGGGTTCCATGGCACGGACGACCTCGCCGGTAGCGAAGACCTCCTGAACAAAGGGAATCCCTACGGACTGTGCAAGACCGAGGCCCGCGGAGCCGGAAACGGCAGCGGAGAGGGTCAGGGTCTCATCGGGCACGAGATCCTTTTTCTCGGCGAGAGCCTCAAGCATCTCGAAGAGCTTTTCTCTGACGCGGGAAAAATGGCGTTCATAAGTTTCATATAAAACGGTGGTGCTTTTGTCTTCAACGGCAGTCAGCACCAGTTTTGCGGTTGTGGAACCGATATCAATACCGAGGTAATAATTCTTCTGCATTTCTTTTTGTCTCACCACACATAAGTACTCTGCTACGGGATTTTTCTATCTTTTCAGCTCTGCTTTTTTAGAAAGCAGGGGTATTTTGAAGATATATATACTATATTATACTATGCAAGTATGAAGTTTTCGTAACGGAATTGAAAAGTTATTTTGATTTTGAACGATTCTGTGCGAAACATTCCGTAAAAGGACCGAGGGATTTTCCTGATTTGCACCGATTCTGCGCGTCTGTGACAGCGGGGCATGTGGTTTGCAGCAGTAAAAGAAGCAGCCGGCGGATCAGAAGATCTGTCGGCTGTGAAGGATATTATTGCTGAAATTCTAATTTTTTTGACAGATTCACATAGATGCCATGATCGCATATATAATCAGAATACTTGTTTGAAAATCCGGTCTTATGAGAACAGCCGCCGCAGCATAAGTCTGTAAAACTGCGTTTGCAGGTTTCGCAATTTTCTGAGAACTTGGATTTATATGTTTCTTTTGCTAAAAGAATCGGATCGCTGACGTTGATC
Organism: Clostridia bacterium; assembly: GCA_024404655.1. Classification (GTDB taxonomy): domain Bacteria; phylum Bacillota; class Clostridia; order Oscillospirales; family CAG-272; genus RGIG3925. The sequence continues at coordinate 4,204 of JAKSPR010000244.1, forward strand.
CCATGCTTGCCGAATTCCTGTTTTAAGAGTTTTACCATGAAATCAAGTGTTTCTGTTGTCTTGTATGCGCAAGGTTTTGTGCTGCTGACAGTCACTGCTGAAAATAATAATTCCGGCAGCTCTCCGTCTGCTCTTGTGAGACAGAAATCCTTGTTTCCGGCATACTGGCTGTAAGGGAGCACCGGATCATGCATCGAAGAGCTGCAGATCGTATCAAACTTTCCGTAATTTTCCGGACTGATTTCTGTGTGGATATATTTCAGCGTTGTATCCCCCATGGGAATATCATCAAGCGGTGAGATCGGACATAGTGCAAAGGAAATCGGCATAACAGAGAACTTCCGACGAATTTTTTTATCTTCCAGAGCTCCAAGGAAGGAGTCAACAAGGGTCTTTACATGTCTTCTGACGGAATCACAGAAAAACAGATTTTTATTTCTTTCTCATAGTGATCCGCCGGGTTTT
>JAKSPR010000245.1 GCA_024404655.1 Clostridia bacterium
GCCCATATCGGCTCCTACCGCTGGGCGCTGGTCGTCTCCATACTTCTTGCAGGTATTTCCGTTGCGCTGACCCTGTATATCCCCAAACGCGTCGGTGATGCCATTGACTGCATCGTCGGCGCACACGCCGTGGACTTTGCGGCGCTTTCTCCGATCCTCCTTTCCATTGCATGGGCGATGCTGGGCAATGCAGCGGCACTCTGGGCGCAGAACGCGCTGAACAACCGCATCACCTGCCATATCGTCCGCGATATCCGCAACGAGGCGTTCCGTAAACTGGAAATCCTCCCGCTCTCCTATCTTGATATCCACCCGGCGGGCGAGACCGTCAGTCGGATCATCACTGACACCGATACCTTTGCAGAAGGCCTTCTCATGGGCTTTACCCAGTTCTTTACGGGTATTGCGACGATCCTCGGTACCATCGGCTTCATGCTGGCGATCCATCCGGGCATTACGCTGGTCGTTCTGCTGATCACTCCGCTTTCCCTGTTCGTCGCCGCCTTCATCGCACGCCATACCCACGATATGTTCCGTCTGCAGACCGAAACCAGAGGCGAGCAGACCGCACTGATCGACGAAATGATCGGCGAGCAGAAGACCGTGCAGGCCTTCGGCCATGAAGACGAAGCACAGGAGGCCTTCGACGAGGTCAACGAGCGGCTTCGTGCCTGCTCCCTCCGGGCAATCTTCTTTTCCTCCATCACCAATCCCTCCACCCGTTTTGTCAACAATGTGGTGTATGCAGGTGTCGCTCTGACCGGTGCTCTTGCCGTCATCTCCGGCAGCAGCATCCTCGGCAGTGCAGCGCTGACCGTCGGCGGTCTGTCCTGCCTGTTATCTTATGCTAACCAGTATACCAAGCCTTTCAATGAGATCTCCGGCGTCATCACCGAGCTGCAGAACGCCCTTGCCTGCGCAGCCCGTGTCTTTGAGCTGATCGAAGAAACGCCCGAAATCCCCGATGCGCCCGATGCTAAGACCCTTGCGGGTGCAGACGGTTCCGTGTCTCTGGAGCATGTGTATTTCTCCTATGTTCCCGAAAAGAAGCTCATTGAGGACTTCAATCTGGAAGTCGCACCGGGTCAGAGAATCGCCATCGTCGGACCGACCGGCTGCGGCAAGACGACCATGATCAACCTGCTCATGCGCTTCTATGATGTAACTGCTGGCACCGTCCGTGTGCAGGGTACGGATATCCGTGATATCCGCAGAGAGAGCCTCCGCGCCTCCTGGGGTATGGTCCTGCAGGAAACATGGCTGCGCTCCGGTACCATCCGTGACAACATCACCATGGGCAAGCCCGATGCCACCGATGAGGAAGTCATCGCAGCGGCAAAGGCCTCCCATGCGGACAGCTTCATCCGGCGTCTGCCCGACGGCTATCAGACCGTCATCGGCGAGGACGGCGGCGGACTTTCCCAGGGCCAGAAGCAGCTTCTGTGTATCACCCGCGTCATGCTGTGCCTGCCGCCCATGCTGATCCTCGATGAGGCGACGTCCTCCATTGATACCAGAACCGAAATCCAGATTCAGCGCGCCTTTGCAAAGATGATGGAGGGCAGAACCTCCTTCATCGTCGCACACCGTCTGTCCACCATCCGCGAGGCGGATGTCATCCTTGTCATGCGGGACGGTCATGTGATCGAAACCGGCAATCACGATACGCTGCTGGAAAAGAAGGGCTTCTACGCCCAGCTTTACGAAAGCCAGTTTGCAAAATAAGTTCTCAAAATAAGAAGAAGGCTGCTCCGGTCGGAGCAGCCTTCTTGTGTTTTGTAAGAAATCAGAATTCCTCGTTTGCGAGCTTGACGGTCAGATCACGGCAGGCCTCGGCGTCCTTCATGTTGAAGGTCTCTGCCGGGGAGTGCAGATAACGCATGGGAATGGAGATACAGCCTGCGGGAATACCGGCTGCAACTTTCTGCATGGCAGTAGCGTCGGTACCGCCGGCGAGCAGGATCTCACGCTGATAGGGGATCTCGTTCTTTTCGGCACATGCCATCATCTTCTGGCAGAGGGGCCAGTCGCACATGATGGTGGAGTCCTTGATCTTGATGGCAGCACCGCCGCCCAGCTTCATGATCATGGGCTGGGAGCCGACGCAGTCGCCGGTGCCGCAGACGTCGATGGCAATACCGAAATCGGGACGCTCTGCATAGGCTGCGGTCAGACCGCCGTTGCCGTTGATCTCTTCCTGTACGGAGAAGACAAAGAATACGTCATTGTAGGGGCGCTTTTCCTTCATCTGCATCGCAGCGGAAATCTCGATGGCGCAGCCGATGCGGTTATCGACGGGATGACCGGAATAGGTGTCGCCGAGGGAGTGAATGATGGTGGGACGCATGGTCAGCGTATCGCCGGGGAGAATGACCTTCTCCGCTTCCTCACGGGAGGATGCACCGATATCGACAACCTTGTCGTCCGGAGACCAGGAGCCGTCCTTGCCGATGACCGGAACGATCATGCAGTGGATGCCCTTGTCGGTGATGAACTCGCTGTAGTTGACGCCGACACCGTGCGGGCCGCCGATGTTGACGATGCGCAGATAACCGTTTTCCTCGATCTTGGTGACCATGTAGGAAACCTCGTCCATGTGCGCAGAGAACATCAGCTTCTTTTTCTTATCATCAGGGCCGCAGCCGTTGATTTTGGCAATGACATTGCCGAGCGCGTCAATGCGGACAGTGTCTGCGTATGGGGTCATCATTTCTGCAATGGCAGCAGCCAGTTTGTGCTCACGGCCGGAGGGGGCGGGAATGACAACCAGTTTTTCAAGAAGTTCAAGCATGATAATAATCTCCTTTTCAGAATTTGAAAATATCTTTGACTGCGTGACTGTCATCAGTCATAGCGCAGCGGATTCCGGATTTGGTAACGGTGAAAGCACCGCCGATGAAGCAGTCCCTCTGGGGTTCTGCTGCGACCACAACGGGGAACTTCTGGTGATGGTGGTCGTAGGGACCGCCGATCTCATAGACTTCCGCTTTGTGTATGTGTCCCGCGATGAAAAGATCAGGCTTGACGGAATCGCCGAGCAGAGCCGTCCATTCACCGAAGGTGTCCTGTTCAATGTCAAAGGGCGCTTCCAGCACACGGGTGAAGGGATTGTGGCAGAGAACAAAGCGATGGGTCACGCCGTCCGCTTCATATTCGTTCTTTGCATCGGCGATGATCTTTTTGAGGAACGCGGTCTGTTCCAGACGGAAGGGATGGCAGGAGACGGTATAGCCGTATTCCGCATGGTCGTCGGTCTTGTCCTCGGCACAGTCAAGGATGATGAACCAGAAGCTGCCGAGACGTGCGGTATAGTAGGTTTTGCCGTCGCAGGAGGGCGTATAGTCCTTGATGACGTCGGCACAGAAGCCGCGCATATCGTGATTGCCGCGGGAGCAGATCACGGGCTTCTCACCGTGGGTCAGCGCTTCGGCAAGACGGAAGATCGCCTCAAAGTTCCTGGTATCGCCGGAATGGTCGATAATATCACCATTGAGCAGAAGGAAATCCAGTTTGTCACCGAAATATTCTGCCGCTCTGATGGGACGCTCGATATTTCCGTGGGTGTCGGAGAGATGATAGAAGTTGATCTCATCTTTTTCCTCCAGCGTGGGGACGGGATGGAAAGCGTAAGTTGCCCGGACTTCATCCTCGGATGTGGGGAAGTAGGGCTTGCGGTCGATGATCTTTCTGTAAACGACAGTATAGCTCTTTGCAGCGTCCAGAACTTCATAAGGAACACAGACGCGGTGCATGTCGACATTGGAACGCATGATGCCGCAGGCGTGGTCGTAGTAAGTCTTGTCACCGACCTCTACCCAGAACAGGGCAGGAGCGGTAAAGGGAACCATGATCTGATACTCTCTGCCGGCGGCAAAGACGGCAGGGGTGGTTTTGAACAATGGGGGCAGCGCGGTCATAAAAAGCCTTCTTTCTGTATGTGGGAAAAATCGTTTGATCAGTCATCCAGGATGACATTAAGACAGTTTTCGGCTCTGACTTTTTCCAGCGTGAAGTCGCCGATGAAACTGTTGTCCGAAATGCAGACGGAATTGCAGGCGGCGAGATTGATCAGGTGAGAGGCACCATTCTGCCACTTGTCAGCGGCAGGACTGCGGTAGATGCGGTTCCCCGTGAAGGTCAGTCCGAGGGTGGAGAACGCATAGAGGACGGGGGTATCTGCCGTATCAAAGATGTTGTCATGGATGCGGATGTTCTTGTGGAACGGCGTTTTTGCATCGGGTTCCGGAACAACGGGGCAGACGGAAATGATACCGTCACAGAACTGATACATGGAGGTGCGACATACATCGGTACAGCCGTTCCGTGCGATCTCCACCTCGTGCCATTCGCCGGGTTCGTACCAGTAATTGGAATCTCCCGCTACAAGGACCGCACAGCCGGAGGAAGCAAAATAGTTGTCCGTGATGCGGACAGGCTTCGGGGTAGAAACGAGAATACCCCGGGCGCGGCAGCTGCCGAAGCGGTTCTTTGTGCAGTCAAAGGCTGCCGTGTGGGTGAGGTTGTCCACCGCCAATGCGTTGGGGGCGGCGGCAGCGGAGAGAATCTCCCCGGGCAGAGCATCCGCAAAGCGCAGAACAAAGGTGTTTCCGTCCGCGTCCAGGGAATAGGATGCGACG
>JAKSPR010000246.1 GCA_024404655.1 Clostridia bacterium
GTCGGGTGATATGGCCGTCCGCTACGCCATGGGGAGGCGTGCAGTGTCGATGCGCCTGCCCAGATTCGGCTGTGTACTCGTCATGCCGGAATCCTCCGAGCAGATGCGCTTCTTCGGCATGGGCCCGATGGAGGCTTATGCGGATAAGCATCTTGCAGCAAAGATGGGCGACTACGCCATGAACGTTCAGGACAACTACGAACCCTACGTCTACCCGCAGGAGAACGGCAGCCATGTCGGTACCAAGTGGGCTATGGTCAATACCATTGCAGGACAGGGTCTCTACTTTGCGGGTGCAGGTGACACCGACAGTTTCACCTTCTCCGCATCCCACTATTCTGCGGAAGAACTGACAAAGAAGAATCATCACTTTGAACTGGAAGCAGCCAAGGAGACTTACGTCTATATCGACTACAAGCAGACCGGTATCGGTTCCAACTCCTGCGGCCCGTCCCTTGTGGAGGAATATCAGTTCAATGAGCCGAAGTTCTCCTTCACCTTCCGTGTCAAGCCGGTCTTTGCCGGAGACGCAGAGCCCTTTGCAGAACTGAAAAAGAAATTTTAAGAAACGGACAACAAGCCTATGAAAGCAGTATTGAATCCCATTTTCCGGGATCACATGGTTTTACAGGCAGACGCTCCGATTCGTATCTTCGGAGAGGGAGACGGGAATATCACCGTCTCCCTTTCGGGGAATACGGCGGAGGCGGTCTGCAAAGACGGTGCCTTTATTGCCGAGCTCCCTCCGATGCCGGCAGGCGGCCCCTATACGGTCACAGTGAATATTGACGGTGACGTGACGACACTGGATGACGTCATGATCGGTCAAGTCTATATCCTTGCGGGTCAGTCCAATATGCAGTTCCGCATTGCGGATTCCGCCAAGGAAACCACCGTATTTGATGACAATCCCATGGTCCGCATGTATGCAACCGCACGTCTGGAAGGCGCTGATTACATGAATCCGGAGCGCGGCTGGGTCAAGTGCGACAAGGAAGTCGGAAACGAATGGTCCGCCATCGGGTATGACTTCGGCAATCTCCTGCAGGAGAAGATCGGCTGTGCAGTCGGTCTTATCACCTGTTTCCAGGGAGCCTCCATCATCGAATCGTGGATGACCGAAGAGGTTCTTGCCTCCGTCGGTCCTGCGCTTGCCGATGAGGACAAGCACATCGACCATTTCCAGAAGCCGTATTCCGTATGGAATGGAACTGCGGTGCTTTACAATTTCGTTGTAAAGCAGATCGCTCCCTTTGTAAACGCCGGTGTGCTCTGGTATCAGGGCGAAAGCGATACCTCCGTGCCGGAAGGTAAAATCTATGATAAGGAACTGGCTGCCATGATCACCCTGTGGCGTGAGACCTTCATGCAGCCGAAGATGCCTTTCACGATCATCCAGATCGCAGATTTCGATCCGAGACGTGATGAGGGCTGGCGCGCCGTGCAGGAAGCACAGCTCCGTATGCCGGAGATCATCGGGGATGTCTGCGTCGTCACCTCTGCCGACGTCTGCGAATCCAACGAGATCCATCCGCCGACAAAGATGCTGCTGGCGAAGAAGCTGGTTAGCGCTGTGCTCTGATTCCGGCAAAAATGAGAAATAAAAAAATCAGAAGAATTTTGACTGAAAACAGTCGGTTTCTTCTGATTTTTTGTTTATGAATGATTATTGTAATCAGCGCTTAGCCAAAGAACGGTTGGAAAACAGTCAATAACAGCGTTTATGCTTCCGGAGCGGGTCCTGCGGCCTTTGCCTGTTCTTCGGTGATCACACGGATGGTCTTCATCTTCTGCTCAGCAAGGGGTCTGTCGTTGCCGTCGGTGGCAATGGCTGCGATGCGGTCAACGGTCTCAATGCCTTCGATGACCTTGCCGAATGCTGCATAGTTGCCGTCGAGGGACATCTTGTTTCTCTGGGAGGTCTCATGGACGATGAAGAACTGGCTGCTTGCGGAGTTGTTGTCGTTGCCTCTGCGTGCCATGGAGATGACGCCGCGCTCATGGGAAAGACCGTTCTGGACGCCGTTTGCAAGGAATTCGCCCTTGATGGTGGTGGCAGAACCGCCCATGCCGGTGCCGTCGGGGTCGCCGCCCTGGATCATGAAGCCGGAAATGACGCGGTGGAAGATGATACCGTCATAGAAATGTTCATTGCAGAGCTTGACGAAGTTTTCTACGGTAATGGGGGCGATGTTCGGGTAAAGCTCCAGCTTGATGTAGTCGCCGTTCATCATGTCGATCTCGACATAGACGATATCGCCGAGGGATTCACCTTTGGAACCGCAGGAGGCAAAGGTCAGGGTGAGCGCTGCCAGCGTCATGACAAGCGCGAGAATACGGAGTGCTGTTTTTTTCATACGATGATTCCTTTCGTTATCGGGGTCAGCTGTCCGGCTGTCCCGTTTTTCATTATTGTACCATAAAATTCAGAATTTGTAAAGGTTTTCTTTGGTATCCCGGCAGAACTTAGAAGCTGACGGTATGATAGAACCAGACAATGCCCTGTCTGGGGTTTTCAACGGTCAGCGGAATGCCCGCTTTTAGCTGCTCACCGGAGAGCTGCATCATGTCGCCGTTTTCCATGTTCTCAAAGAAATATTCCGCCTCCGGGTCCTCCACGTGCATATAGAGCATGAAGGTATCGCTTTCCGTGTGTGTGTTGCGGATGAGCTGGACAAAGCCGTCGCCCGTAGCGGGATCGTCAAACTGCATGACGTACCAGTCGCGGTTGTCCTTTTTACATTCGGTCAGCGGATAATAGTCCCCGCGCAGCTCCAGCTCCGCCGCACGCCGCCAGATGGGCAGCATCTCTGCGGCTGCCGCGTATTCTTCTTCGGGACCGTCGTAGGTCGTCATGTTGGTCAGAGCGGGCGCCATGGCGCAGTGGAACGCAAAGCGGTCAACGGGATGATAGCCGCTGCCGTAGTTGCCTTCTTCATCATCCCAGCTCATGTTGTGGGCGCGGAAGTAGGGGATCCACTCAAACATCAGGCGGTGCTGCTTCTGCTTGATGGGATGATCGCCGTAGCCAACGTCGGTATAGTGCAGCGGTACGGCGCGGCGCATGGTCTCAATATCGTTTCTGCGTCCGCCGGAGGCGCAGGAGTCCATCCAGAGACCGGGATTTCTGTCAAGCAGCGCATCCCAATAGCGTAAATATCCCTGAATGTGGAGGTTTTCAAGCGCTCCGATGCGATCCTCCGCTTCGTGTTCCTCCCAGAAGGGACGGGGATTGAAGTTGAAGTCCTGACGGTAAATGCGGATGTGATAATCCTTGATCTTCTCATCCACATGGCCGATCAGCCAGTCACAGGCTTCCCGGCAGCCGAGATCAAGCAGCGCGTTTTCGTCGCCCTCGCGTTTCAGAAGCCATTCGGGGTGATTGTCCCAAAGCCAAGTGTCTGCCCGTACCCGCTCCGGCTCAAACCAGAGTAAGAACTGAACACCATTGTCATCACATGCTTTGCCCACCGGACCGAGGCCATTCGGGAAGCGGGCGGTGTCGTGCTCCCAGGTACCGGTGTGGGGCCAGTCGTGATCACAGGGATACCATCCGGCGTCAAACCACCAGATATCCGGCTTCATGCCGCGCTCAATATAGGTGCGAAGGCCGAGCAGCTGCTTTTCTTCGGTGGCTCCGGTAAATTCAGGGCCGTCCACGTTCCAGACGTGCAGACACAGCTTGGGCGGCAGAGGCGCACCGTTCTCCCTTGGCAGAACGTGGGCAAGATACCATCTGCGCCACAGGTTCATGCCGTGGTTCTCGTCGCCTGCATACGCCATCAAAGTAAGGGAAGGCGTGCGGATGGTCTCACCGGGCAGGAGCTTTGTATGACACCGCCGCTGACCGACGGAGAAGCGGGTGCCGTTTTCCGCGGGGGAGAACTCCGCCAGCCACATACCTGTCCATCCGACGGCGAGATTCACGCCGCCCTCCGGTGTGGAAAGCCGCATATAGGGGAATGCACCGTTGCAGGAGGTGCCGTCTGCCGGGGTCAGGGAGACGGTTTCGGTGACGGGGGTGTGATAAACTTCATAGCCGTCCTCATGGCAGGTATCACCGTTTGAATGGGTGAGAACGGCACCCTCACCGGGGATCACGCCGGTCAGACGGAGATCGGAGACGATGGGGGAATCGTGGTCCGTGGGGTTGGTGAGATAGACCACCCATTCGGTCACAGGGAAATCACGGTACTCTGTGGCCTCCGCACGGAGGATGAGGCCGGAGGGATGGCGTCCCTCAAAAACCCGCAGGACAACGGAGGCATCCGCCGCACGGCGGGTGACGGTGGGGGAACAGCACGCCGGGATGCCGCAGAGGATTTCTTCGCCGATCTTCAGGGTCAGCGGAACATCCGCGGGGCTGCCGGCGGGCAGGGTGTCGGCACGGCGGGAAAAATCTGCCTGAAAGTTGTTCTTCATAAGGTCATTCCTTTCTTTGGATAAACATGGTCTTCTGAAATGTACTCCCGCATAGAATGACTGCGGAAGAAATGCTCTGTCTTTATTGTACTACAAAACGGACATGGACGCAAGATGATTAGGAAAAGTTTCGCCGAAAAATCATCTGTTATCGTCCGTATCCCCGGAGGAACTACAAAATGAGGATCGTTTTCTTATTGTTTTCGCTTCTGACC
>JAKSPR010000247.1 GCA_024404655.1 Clostridia bacterium
CTTTGCCACCTATATTCCCGGCGATAAGTTCCCATGCGCCGTTCTGTATCTGGAAATGAATCCGGCGCTGGTGGACGTCAATGTCCATCCGGCAAAGCTGGAGGTCAAATTCTCAAACGAGCGTCTGGTCTTTGAATCCGTCTACTACGCTGTGCGCGGGGCCCTTGAAAACCGTCTTGACCGACCGGAATTAAAAATGCTGGAAAAGCGTGCCAAAGAACAGAGCGCAAAAGAGAGCATTTTCGCCTTTGCTCCCGGAAAAGAGGGCAGAGGCGGAGAAAAAACGCAGTCTGTGAAAGACATGCGCAGAACCATCGACGAGGGTGTGACCGGCCCGCAGAAAGAACCGACAGCGGCAGCCTTTGCCGACAGTGAAGCGTTCCCGGCGATTAAGAAAACGGAAGAGCACCCGGCGACGGAAGCTCCCATTCCTGCTGCCCCCACACCGGCCTTCGCCGGTGAACAGATTCCGCCGCCTGCTGAGGCCCCGGCTCCTGCGGAACCCACGGACTCTGCAATCCCCCCGCTCCCCACGGAACCTCCAATGTCAGACGATGCGGTGGTCTCGATCCCCCCGCTGGAAATCGCAAAGAAGAACCCCGCAGCTGCTGCTCCCGTTCCGGAAAGAGTACCGGAGCAGAAGGAGATCCGGAAAGAGCGGACGGAAAGCGCATTTTCCTATATGAAGATCCCGCCATTGCCCGGAAAACAGCAGCCGAGGGAACCCGAAAAGGTACCGGAAAAGCAGCCGGAGAAAACGGAAGAAAAACAGATTCCGCAGTACCGCATGGTCGGCGAGGTCTTCCAGTGCTATGTCATCCTTGAATGTGGGGACACCATGTATTTAGTGGACAAGCACGCGGCACATGAGCGGATTCTCTTTGAAGAATTCAAGGCCTGCGGGCGGCAGTCGGAGCAGTGCTCCCAGATGCTGCTGATGCCGCTGGAGGTCTCCCTCACAAGAGAAGAAGCCGACGCTGCACGGGATTTTGCCGATGACATTGAAAATTCCGGCTTCTCTTTCTCCATTCACGGCACCACGGCGGAGATCGACCGTATCCCCGCATTCCTTGATACCGCACAGGCCATGGACGCATTCTGTGAAGCCTGTACCCGTCTTGCCGAGCACACCGGAACGGCAGAACTCACCCGCGAGCTGCGTTATGAAAAAGCCCTGTTCCAGGCATCCTGCAAGGCTGCTATCAAAGCCGGACGCAACTATGATCCGGCGCACCTCAAATGGATCTGTGACCGGGTTCTCTCCGATCCCGAGATCCGCTACTGCCCCCACGGCCGCCCCGTCTGCTTTGAAATGACCAAAGCGATGGTGGAAAACCGTTTCGGCAGAACCTGATTTTTTGAAAGTACGCGCCGTTCCCCGGCGCCTGCTCAAATACCGGCAAGCTGTACTCTTGCCGATCGAAAGGAAATTTTTCTCATGGCAAAATTTGAAGCGAAGTTCGAGCTTCTCAAAAAGGAGGGCGCGGCACGGCGCGGACGGTTCCATACAGTTCACGGAACCATCGAAACGCCCGTGTTCATGAACGTCGGCACCTCCGCCGCCATCAAGGGCGGTATCTCCACCGAGGACCTGCGTGAAGTCGGCTGTCAGGTGGAGCTTTCCAACACCTACCATCTGCACATCAGACCCGGCGATGACGTCATCCGCGACCTCGGCGGCATCCACAAGTTCTTCAACTGGGACAGACCTGTTCTCACCGACAGCGGCGGATTCCAGGTCTTCTCCCTTGCAAAGCTGCGCAAGATCACGGAAGAAGGCGTTGCGTTCCAGTCCCACATCGACGGCAAACGCATCTTCATGGGACCGGAAGAAAGCATGCAGATTCAGTCCAATCTTGCATCCACCATTGCAATGGCTTTTGACGAGTGCGTGGAGAACCCCTCTCCGTACCCCTATGTCAAGCAGTCTATTGCCCGTACCACCCGCTGGCTTTACCGCTGCAAGGCGGAGATGGACCGTCTCAACAGCCTTGAGGGTACCATCAACAAAAATCAGCTCTTATTCGGCATCAATCAGGGCGGAACCTATCATGATCTGCGCATCGAGCACATGAAGCAGATCGCGGAACTTGATCTGCCCGGCTATGCCATCGGCGGTCTTGCCGTCGGTGAGCCTGCCGAGACCATGTATGAGATCATCGAAGCCCTTGATCCCTTCATGCCGGAAAACAAGCCCCGTTATCTGATGGGCGTCGGTACACCCCAGAATATCGTGGAGGGCGTCTACCGCGGCGTTGACTTCTTTGACTGCGTCATGCCGTCCCGCAACGCGCGTCATGGCTATATCTTCACCTGGCATGGCACCATGAACATCCTCAACAATAAGTTTGAGCGCGATCCCAGACCCATCGACGAGGGATGCCATTGTCCTGCCTGCCGCAGCTACAGCCGCGGCTACATCCGTCATCTGTTCAAGTCAAAGGAAATGCTTGGTATGCGCCTTGCCGTTCTGCACAACCTGTATTTCTATAACGATCTGATGGCAAAAATCAGAGAAGCGCTGGATGAAGGCAGATACGAGCAGTTCTACCGTAAATATCATGAGCTTCTGGCGACCAGACCCGATTACAGGTAAAATCCGATAATCCGACCCCCTTTCACCCGAAAACAGGATGAGAGGGGATTTTTTTGTCCTCCGATATCTGCGTATATATGGTCTGAACGGAAAAATCTCCGCATAGAATACAAGCAGAGAAAAGGACGTGCAAAAGGGAGGGGAACTCCGATGAATACCATGCTGTGCCGCGTGTTTTCCTGGCTTCCGAGGGAGGTTGTCAAAGCGCTGTCTGATCTGCCCGTGCCGCGGGAGGAATGGACGGAGATCCGTCTCCGCGCCGGTGCGCCCGCCTCCCTGACCTATGGAGAACGGGGAAAAAATACGATCCTTGACGGTCTTGCCGTATCGGAATATACGCTGCGGACGGTACTGTCTGCCGTCTGCGGCGGTTCCGTCCATGCCTACGATGAAGAACTGCGCCGGGGTTATCTCACCCCTGATGGTGCAGAGGGCATCCGGGTGGGTGCAGCGGGGAGAGTGCTGACAAACGGGGACACAGTTCTGCGGCTGCAAAGGATCTCATCCCTGTGCATCCGTCTGCCCCATAATCCGGACTGTGACTTTCATGAGGCGGAAATGCCGGTGCGGACAGACAGGGAAGCACGGACTGTGATACCGCCGGAATTTCTCTCTCAACCCGGAGAGCATATCATCCCGACACTGTTCTATGCCCCGCCAGGCGGCGGCAAAACAACGCTTCTGCGGGGCCTGATCCGGGCACTCAGCGCAAAGAATCGGGAATTGCCTCTGCGCTGCGCGGTCATCGACACCGGGGAGGAACTCTATTCCGCCGACTTTTCGGACTGCATTGTGGATTTCTTTTCCGGCTATCCGCGGGGGGTGGGAATTTCTATTGCCGCCCGTGCTTTTTCACCCCAGGCGATTCTGTGTGATGAACTGGGCACCGAAGCGGAGGCGGAGACGGTTCTGCGGGCGCAGGCTGTCGGTGTTCCGATGATCGCCACAGCCCATGGGGACAGCCTTGCCGGACTGCTCCGCCGTCCCTGTTTCCGGCGGCTGTACGAAAACGGCGTTTTTGCCCAGTATGTGCGCATCCGACGGACGGGCGGTGAGTTTGTTCTGGAACGGGAGGAGATCCCGTGATGAAATGGCTTGGGGCCGCACTGATTCTGTCCCTGTCCCTTTATCTGGGAATTGCCCTCGGTGCTGCGGAACGGAGCCGCATCCGGGAACTGGAGGCGTTTTCCCGCATGATGGGGGCCATCGGGGAAAGTGTGGATCTGCTCCGTCTGCCCGCCGCGGAAATCTTCTGTACTTACTCCGATGATGTACTTGAAGAAAACGGCTTTCTGCCCCGGCTGCGGGCAAGGGTACAGCGGGACGGCCCCACTGACGCACTGGGACAGGTCATTTCGGAGATGCAGGCGGAGGGCCGTCTCCATTGTCTCACGGAAGATCTGGAGGCACTGACCGCGTTTTCAAAAGAATTCGGCTGCGGGGACGGCGGGCAGGAGGTCCGGCGCTGTGCATACTGCGCCGCCCGTCTCACCGCCTGTGCAAAAGAAGCGTCAGAGCACGCTCAGGGGAATATCCGGGTCAGCCGCACGCTGTCCTTTTCCGCCGGGATTCTGTGCGTTCTGATGCTGATGTAAAACAAACAGGAAAGGATGGGACGATTGCATGGATGTCACGCTGATACTCAAGGTAGGCGGCATCGGGTTTCTTGTCTCGGTCATCCATCAGATTCTGTCAAAATCCGGGCGGGAGGAACAGGCCCTGCTTGTCTCTTTAAGCGGCATCGTTCTGGTACTGCTGCTTCTGATGGGACAGGTCGGAGAGCTGATTTCCGCCGTCCGCGGTGTGTTCGGAATATGACGGCGTACGTCGCGATTCTGCAAGTCTCCGGCGTAGCAATCCTTGCCGCAGTCTGTATCATCCTTCTGCGCAGTACGGACCGGACGAGAATGAGCACCGTCACCGCACTGTTCTTTTCCGTTCTGCTGACCGTCGGAGCACTGGGTGCGGCGATTCCGGTGTTCCGGGAAATGAAAGAGTTTCTTGCCGGGTGGGCGGCGGACGATC
>JAKSPR010000248.1 GCA_024404655.1 Clostridia bacterium
CATCGCCGCGGCGGACGGGGGTCTTTGCGGTGATTTCCGAGAGGACCTTCATTGCCTCAAAGAGCTTTGCCTTCGGAATACCGCCGTCTGTCTTGACGGGGAGGAAACGGTCATGAGCGGAGCCTTCGAGCTTCACGGTAGAGGTCAGGGTACGTCTTGGGTCGGTGAGTTCCGTGCGGGCATAGGCCTCACCGCGCTTGCAGGTATTGCCGGAAATGCGGACGATGTTCCCCGCGTCATCCAGTTCTGCTTCCAGTGCACAGCCCATGGGGCAGACGATACAGGTCATATTTTTGATGCTTCCCATGTGATTCAGCCTCCGATCTCTTCAAGGGTTACGGTGATCTGCTTTGCTCCGGTGCGGACGGCCTCTGCGGCCTTGCCCAGCTTGATGCTCTCCATCTGACCGGGTTCGAGGCGGCGTTTTTTGAGCGTCGCCAGCGGTACCCCGTCCACGGACAGGGTGATCACCTTGTCTTTATAGTTGTTGTCGACACGGAAGAACAGCGCTGTCTCCGCATCAACGGGGCCGTTTGCATTGATGTGCTGGGGCATGATATAGCGCACGCCGCGCTCGCCCTTGGTGGGAACGTAAACGGGAGTCTCTGCGGGTGTCTTCTGCTCCGCAAACGCTGCTGCGGAAGCACCGGCGCGATAGGCCTCACGGGTGACGAAGTCCACGAGGTCATGGACATGGAGGACGTTTCCGCAGGCGTAAATGCCGGGAACGGAGGTCTGCATGGTCTCATCGACCACGGCGCCGCCGGTCACGCGGTCAAGGGTGATGCCCGCCTCTCTCGTCAGCTCGTTTTCGGGGAGCAGACCGACGGAGAGCAGGAGCGTATCGCACTCCACGTATTCCTCCGTTCCGGGGATGGGCTTTCTGTCGGGGCCGACCTCTGCAATGGTGACGCCCTCGACGCGCTCCTTGCCCTTGATATCCACAACGGTGTGGGAAAGGTAGAGCGGAATATCGAAATCGTTCAGACACTGCGCGATATTGCGGGGCAGACCGCCGGAATACGGCATGAGCTCGCAGACACGGAGGACCTTTGCGCCCTCCAGCGTCAGACGGCGTGCCATGATAAGACCGATATCACCGGAACCGAGGATGACCACACGCTTACCGGGCAGGAAGCCGTCAATATTGACATAGCGCTGCGCCGTACCTGCGGAGTAGATGCCCGCAGGACGGGTACCTGCGATGTTGAGCGCGCCTCTGGTGCGCTCTCTGCAGCCCATGGCAAGGACGATAGCTCCCGCCTGCACGGTCTGATAACCGGCGGTGGGGGAGACGAAGGAGACCTGTCTGTCCTCGTTGACACTTAAAACCATGGAATCGGTGAGATAGCCGATCTTTCGTTCTTTCACGATGTCGATGAAGCGTCCCGCGTATGCGGGACCTGTCATTTCCTCACCGAACATGTGCAGACCGAAGCCTGCGTGGATGCACTGGTTGAGAATGCCGCCCAGTTCCCGGTCACGTTCCAGAATGAGGATTTCATCGGGCGCGATGCCCTGATTGTTTGCTTCGATGGCGGCAGCCAGTCCCGCAGGACCGCCGCCGATGATGATGACTTTCTTTGCGTCCATTATCGTGCACCTCCGTTTAAGATCACGGAATCCCCGCCGCATTTGGTGATCTCCGCCATGGAGACGCCCAGTTCTCTTGCAAGAATTTCCACGGTTCTGGGGGAGCAGAAGCCCGATCCGCAGCGGCCCATACCGGCACGGGTCCTGCGCTTGACCATGTCAAGATCACGGGCGCCGAGGGGTCTTCTGATCGCATCGACGATCTCGCCCTCGGTGACGGTCTCGCAGCGGCATATAATTTTGCCGTAAAGGGGATTCTTTTTGATGACTTCCGCACGCTGCTCGGCATTCAGCTCGCGGAAGCGAATCTTTTCGGGTCTGCCGGGTTTGTAATCGGGCTTTTCGTTAAGGGAAAGTCCCATTTTTTCAAGCAGTTCTACCGCATACGCGCCGACCGCCGGAGAGGATGCAAGGCCGGGGGATTCGATGCCCGCAAGATGGAGCAGTCCTGGGACCTTTTCGGAAATGCGGATGCAGAAATCGCTCTTGGTGATATCGCCATCGGCACCCACGGGGGTAGGTCTGACGCCGGAGAACTGGGTGATGACCGCACGGGTATTGACCTTCGGCATCAGATGGAGCGCTCCGCGGATGACCTCGTCCAGTCCCGCCTGCGTGGTGGCAGTGTCGTCCTTATCGTCGATGGCCTTTGCCGTCGGGCCGAGGATCAGATTGCCGTCGACGGTGGGGGAAACAAGGATACCCTTGCCGTTTGCACTGGGGCAGGCGAACAGCGTTGCGCTTGCCTGTTTGCCCTCTGCACGGTCAAGGAGCATATATTCGCCGCGGCGCGGGATGACGGCAAAGTCGATCTCATCGCCTGCGATCTTTGCGATCTCATCGCTGTGGACGCCGGATGCGTTGACGACATACTTTGCTTCAATGGTATCTTTGCCGTCGGAAACAAAGAAAACGCCGTCTTTCTTTTCGATGCTGACAACGCGGAAATTGAACCGGAAATCAACGCCGTTTACATTGGCGTTTTCACAGGCCGCAATGCACAGCTCATAGG
The DNA here is from genome assembly GCA_024404655.1 of Clostridia bacterium. GTDB lineage: Bacteria > Bacillota > Clostridia > Oscillospirales > CAG-272 > RGIG3925. The sequence continues at coordinate 2,606 of JAKSPR010000248.1, forward strand.
GGCATACGATACCGGCGGAGGGTGCCCAGAGGGCTGCAATGGCATCAGGGGAGACGTTCGGCTCCATTTCGTGGAGGCGCTTGCCGTCGATGATCTCCAGATCCGGCACGCCATTGGTATCGCCTCTGGCTTTCAGTTTTTCAAGGTGCTTTACTTCCTCATCGGAAAAGGCGCAGACGAGGGAGCCGTTGTTCTTATAGGGAACGTCGAGTTCCTTTATTTCGTCCTTCATCATGGCGCAGCCCTGCACATTGAGCTTTGCCTTGAGGGTTCCGCACTCCGCGTCAAATCCCGCGTGGACGATGGCGGAATTGGCCTTGGTCGCGCCCATGGCGACGTCTCCCGCAGCCTCTGCGACGCAGACGGAAAGCTGATATTTTGCCAGTTTCCGTGCGGTCATCGCGCCGGTGATTCCGGCACCGATAATCAGTACATCATACAGCATGGTATAGTCTCCTTCTCAAATACCGGAAGTGCTCTCAAAGAACCGGAGAACCCGGAAAAAATAAAAAAAGCCGCAGAGGAACAAGCGGTTCACCTGCGGTCCTGTGACCGTGCTGACCCGTTTTTCCTGACAGCGACTCCAATACTCCTGCGCATCCGATATGAAATTGTTGTTTTGATTCATCTTTATTTTAGCATGGAAAAGCGGATCTGTCAAGGGGGTTTGTGGGACAAAGTCGGGGGAATGCTGCCGGGATTCTGCCCTCGGCCAGGTTCCGGTTTTCATCCTGCCGAAGCCGGACAAAAACAGAATCAAGCCGAGTGCAGAAACACGGCTGAACTGTTCCCAAAATCCCCCTCCCCCGCCTTGACAGGAAGAAAATCCTATGATATAATCGTTTCAAATCATAGATTGTCTTGAAAGGACGGAATGATACATGAATTTCAGATATTATACACCGACCGAAAACAAAGATTCCCTGCTGGAAAAGGGCCGGGTGAGCTTTACGGAACAGGGGCTCCTCATGGACTGGAGTGCATGCGGCTTTGCGCTGAATTTTTCGGGCAGCGGTATTTCCTTTACGTTTGAACCTTATCATGAGGCACAGCCGGTCTATGTGCTGACGATCCTTGACGGAATCAGACGGAAATTTGCCATTACGGACGGCTCCGAGCGGCTGATCCTCGACTGCGCGGACGGCGTTCACACGCTGACATTCCTGCGGCTCTCCGAGGGCGGCGTGCCGCTGATCTGCAATATGATCCGCGTTTCCTCCGAAAACGGAGAGAGCTCACCGGTGCTGCTTCCCCCGCCTGCGGCAAAACCCAGACGGATCGTCTTCTTCGGGGACTCCATCACCTGCGGATACGGAAACTTAGCCGATCCCGCAGGAGACTACCGGACCTCCGAGCAGGATCCCACCCGCGCTTATGCTTACCGCTGTGCAGAGCTGCTCGGCGCGGATGCGGAACTGGTATCCATCTCCGGTCAGGGGATCGTCCGCAACTGCAACGGCGACATCGGCACGCTGATTCCCGTCTTCTACGCATGGCAGTCAAGAGCGCTGATGACGCCCTGTGATTTCGCAGATCAGCCGGATTTGGTCGTCATCAATGCGGGTACCAACGACACCGGAGGAAAGGTCTCCAAAGAGGACTTTTACAGCGGCTGCGTCGGGTTCTTACGCGACCTGCGCAAGGCTTATCCCAAGGCCGAAATTATCTGGTACTACGGCCTGATGGGACTTTGGTATGATGAGACCCTTGCAAAGGTACAGGCGGACATCGGGGAGGAGATCGGACATTTCACCTATCTGCCGGTGGAGCCGATCTACGGACGTCCCGGTGAGGTCGCAGCACACGGTCATCCCTCCGTGGAGGGCGATGAGCGCGGCGCACAGGTGCTTGCAAACAAGATCAGAGCGCTGATGAACTGGTAAAATTCTGTCTATACAATGAAATTGCCCAGTCAGTCTTCGGCGCATGGTGATAAGTCAGTTTTTCAAATTTTAAGTTGATGATATGTTTTATAGTAACAGGTATTTTATCTTTTATGTACTCAACCT
>JAKSPR010000249.1 GCA_024404655.1 Clostridia bacterium
AGGTGATGGATGAAGCCGTTGACGGGTGCGATTCCGTCGATGATGGAATGCCACATGATGGAAAAACCTCCGATGATATAAAAATTGTTGAGAAATAAAAAACGGAGTCCGCATACGCGCCAACTCCGAAAAAATCAAACTGTCCCCTGTGGGAAAAGTAGATTTCTCTGTCCTTTTGCCTGAGAGATTGGCCGCGACATGCGCGGTTTGCACCTTCGGCACTCGTTATGAGTTTCTCCAGAGTGTTATCGGTTTTTGGTTCCTGCCGGTATTCCGGCACCTGAGAGTGTTACTCCTTCGGTCAGACGAATCTGTCTCCCAAAAACTTCCTGTAACCGTTATTTATTTTCTATTATTATACGACATAATTGTTGATTTGTCAAGTTCTTTCTGCATATTTTTTCAATGAAAGCCGATTTTATTCATAATAACATACGGCAATAAAGGCAGAACGGTAAAACTGTGCATTTCACCCATTGCCAGAATAGGCACTGCTGATTAGCTATGACTTTGCTGCTGCCATGCTGTTGTTCTGCCCTCGGCCGGGTTTGTATTTCATCCGGTCACCCCCGTAAAGCCGTAGAAAAGCAAAATCAAGCCAAGGGCAGAAAAGCGGCAAACCACGTCCTGAATTGAAACGAAAATCCAGTTTGCATGATATTCTTTCTTATCGAACATATTGACAAAACGGATAGAATATGATATAATTGAAAAAACACAAGTTGTGTATAAACGGAAAGGAAATTGTCATGGAACGTATTAAGACTCTGAAAACCAAGAAGCTCTGCGAGACCGCTAAGAAGGGCGGCTGCGGTGAGTGCCAGACCTCCTGCCAGTCTGCATGCAAGACCAGCTGCGGTATCGCTAACCAGAAGTGCGAAAACAAGAACAACGAAACGTAATCTGTACTTTGTGGAAATGCCGCCGGTCTTCGGCGGCTTTTTCCATGTTGTGAGAATTTCCATCGAAAGGAATCGTCATCATTATGACACACAGTTATAAACTGGGCGGACCGAATATTGTTCTTGACGTTTTTTCAGGTTCTGTCCATATCGTTGACGACGTCGCATACGATGTCATCAACGCATACGAAACAATGACCCGGGATGAGATCACACAGATGATCCTTGATACCTACGCAGAAAAGGAAAAGATCACTGCGGAGGAAGTCGGTGAGGTCCTTGACGCAGTCGAGGCCCTGAAAGAGGACGGACGGCTCTTTACACCGGATGAATATGCACCGAAGGCCACCGTGCTCAAGGAGCGCAGCGCAGGTGTTGTCAAGGCACTCTGCCTCCATATCGCCCATACCTGTAATCTGAACTGCTCCTATTGTTTTGCAAGCCAGGGCAAGTACCACGGTGAGCGCGCGCTTATGAGCTTCGAAGTCGGCAAACAGGCTCTCGATTTCCTCATTGCCAATTCCGGTACAAGACACAATCTCGAAGTTGACTTCTTCGGTGGTGAACCGCTGATGAACTTTGATGTTGTCAAACAGCTTGTCGCTTATGCCCGCAGCATTGAGGGTGAACACAATAAGAATTTCCGCTTTACCCTTACCACCAACGGTATGCTGATCGACGACGACGTCATTGATTTTGCAAACCGTGAAATGAGCAACGTGGTATTGAGCCTTGACGGACGGAAAGAGGTCCATGACCGCTACCGCGTGGATTACGTAGGCAACGGCAGCTGGGAAAAGATCGTTCCGAAGTTCCAGAAGCTGGTGAATGCCCGCGGCGGCAAGAACTACTATATGCGCGGCACCTTTACCCATGCCAACCCCGATTTCGTCAATGATATCAAGGAAATGCTGAACCTCGGTTTTGATGAACTCAGCATGGAACCTGTCGTCAGCGCACCCGGTGATCCCGCAGCACTCACCGAGGATGATATCAGAATCGTCCTTGATCAGTACGAACAGCTTGCTCAGCTGATGCTGGATCGCCGCAAGGAGGGCAAGCCCTTCACCTTCTATCATTACATGATCGACTTGAAGGCTGGTCCCTGCATCTATAAGCGTATTTCCGGCTGCGGTTCCGGCACCGAATACATGGCTGTCACCCCGTGGGGTGATCTGTACCCCTGCCATCAGTTCGTCGGCGACGAGCATTTCAAACTCGGCAATATCTGGGACGGCGTCACCAATACTGAAGTTCAGAATGAATTTGCCAAGTGCAATGTCTATACCAAGCCCGAATGTGCAGACTGCTGGGCAAAGCTCTATTGCTCCGGCGGCTGTGCGGCAAATGCGTATCACGCAACAGGCTCTGTCAACGGCATTTATGAGCCCGGATGCCGCCTGTTCCGCAAGCGTATGGAATGTGCCATCATGATCGAGGCTGTCAAGGCCCTCGAAGAAGATGAATAAGATAAAGACTCCCATCTGTGATTTTGTTCTGGACTACGCGCAGAAACACGCAGTCCGGGCGCACATGCCGGGACATAAGGGTACAGGCGTCCTTGGCGTCGAGTACCTTGATATCACCGAGATTCCCGGGGCCGATGTCCTCTATCATTCCGCCGGTATCATCCGGGAGAGCGAGGAAATTGCGGCAGAACTGTTCGGCACTGCACGGACCGTTTATTCCTGCGAAGGTTCCTCGCTTTCTATCCGGGCAATGCTGTATCTTGTGTGCCTCTGGGCTGCGGAGCAGGGGAGAACGCCGAAAATCCTTGCGGGCCGTAATGCCCATAAGGTTTTCCTTTCCGCTGCTGCCCTCCTTGATATGAAAGTGGATTGGATCTGGCCCACAGGCGGAGACTATCTTTCCTGTGATATCACACCGGATCGCCTGGCAGAGATTCTTGACGCCTGCGGCACGGAGAAGCCCGCCGCTGTCTATGTGACAAGTCCGGATTATCTTGGCAATACCGTGGATATCGGAGCCATAGCCCGCGTCTGCCATAGCCGTGATGTCCTCCTGCTGGTCGATAACGCCCACGGTGCATATTTACATTTTCTACCGGAGGATCGACACCCCATCACCCATGGGGCGGATCTATGCTGTGATTCTGCCCATAAGACGCTGCCTGCCGTGACCGGTGCCGGATATCTGCAGATTTCCCGTACAGCGCCTGCGTTTTTTGCGGAACATGCCGAGGAAGCCATGGCGATGTTTGCATCAACCAGCCCGTCCTATCTGATCATGCAGTCCCTCGACGGCATCAATCCCTATCTTGCAGCGGATTGCCCCGCGGACCTTTCCGACTGCGTCCGGATGCTTGCCGCATGGAAAGCAGAGCTGCAGTCAGAGGGTTATGTTTTGCTCGGTGACGAACCTCTGAAAATCACCGTTGACTGCAAAGCACGCGGTTATTCCGGCGAGGATTTTGCTGCGCTGTTAGAAAAACAGGGCGTTTTTGCTGAATTTGCCGATCCTGATTATCTGGTTCTCATGCTGACTCCGGCAAACAGTGATTACGATCTTGAAAAGCTGCGGACGGCTTTCCGCTCGATTCCCCGGAAGACACCGATTGCCCATCCTGTGCATGAAATCCCAAGACCGAAACAGCGTCTCACTCCCCATGAGGCTATTTTTGCGCCATCTGAGACGATTCCGGCCTGGGAAAGCCTCGGACGTATTCTTGCCGGAATGACTGTCTCCTGCCCGCCTGCCGTGCCGATTGTGACCTGCGGCGAGGAAATCTGCGAGGCATCACTTGCGCTGTTCCGCTATTATGGCATTGATCACGTTTCTGTCGTCAAAAGATAAAAGATAAAAAATGATCCGGTTTTCTCCCGGCTGTGAGGCCAGAGGGAAAACCGGATTTTTTCAGTGTCTGTTGGGGAGCAGCAGAAGACGGCTGGTCGTCTTTTGGTACTCGGCGTAGTCCGCCCGCCGTGTGCTCTGCCGTTTTTCCATCATGGGAATGGAAACGAAGTTGAACAAAAGCGAAACACTGAGCGCACCGATACCGTAGAACCAGAGCTCCGGATGAAATGGCAGCATGGAAACATAAACGCCGCACCATGTCAGAATCTCGCCGAGATAATTGGGATGCCTGGAATATTTCCACAGTCCCACACGGCAGGAGACCTTCTCTTTGACAGTCCTCAGAAAGGCGTGCATCTGCCGGTCGGCAAAGAACTCAAGTGCCACACCGGACAACAGAACAAGGATGCCGGGCAGTATCCAGCCGTTGACCGGGCTGCGGGCAATCGGAAAGAGCGGCAGCATGCCGAGAAAAACAACGATCGTCGGTACCATGTGGATACCGAAGAAATTGATGATCCACCAGAGAAACATCGGATTTTCTGCACGCAGCTTGGTGTATCGCCAGTCTTCATAGGAAAAATCTGTGAAGACCGTAATCCAGTTGCATGTGAGCCGCAGAGACCAGATATTGAAAGCGATGAGAAACAGAATCTGCCAGAAGGAAAAGGCGCGCTCCGCACAGAACAGCCATACAGACATGACCATCGGTGTAAAAGACCAATAAGCATCATAGACGCTGGAGTTGCGGAACAGGACAGAGAAGATGAATACAGCAACCGTTGCTGCTGCATCACAGACAAAGAATTTCAGAATCTCCGAGGGTATGGTCCTGCAGAATAAGATGCCGACAACAA
>JAKSPR010000025.1 GCA_024404655.1 Clostridia bacterium
GGAAACTTCGGCGCTTGAGATGGTTCCCTGTCCCCTCCCTTGCACATCGTGAAACTCCAATTTTTATGAAGAACCCGGATTTTCCACAGCCCTGCTTGGAAAACCACAGAAAAACAGCCTGTCCCGCACCGGAAATGGTGCTGAAACAGGCTGTTTGCCTATTTTTTTACCGTCTGTGGATATCCACAGATGAGTTTTCCACAGGATGTGTATAATCGTGTGGAAAACGATACACATGGAATGAAAATTATCTCATTCTCTTGCCGACTTCTTCCAGATAGAGCCGCGCAGACAGCGTCCAGTCCGTCTGGATGATGTCGTAGCCGTGATCGACCAGCCATCCCCAGCCGTTGGCAGGATCCTTTACGACGGAAACGTCGTCGGAGTGACCGGCAGCAAGCACGTCCTTGTAGTAGTAGACAATGGCATTTGCCCACAGCAGAAGACCCTTCTTGTGCATTTCTTCCACGTATGCGGGAGAAGCCGTCTGAACATCTTCGGTCTTGAAGAGCACTTCCGCACCGATGTAGTTGATATTGCGCTTCAGAAGATCGTCCGTGCACTTGTCAGTGGCGGAGATAATGGGCATGTAGGGCAGCTCCGGTGCGATCTGCTCCACCATGTCAAACCACTTGGGATTGGCAGCCGTTTTGACAATGACTTCGTTCTGCATCCCGTGGCGGCGGACACATTCGGTGATTTCGGGCATAGCCGTCCAGAACTTGTCGATGTTGACGTATGCCTTGCCTTTGAGCAGATCAAGAACATCGTCGAGGGTGGAAATGCCGCATTCTGTCGGCGTTGCGTCCTGATTGACGAAACGGAGCTTTGCGGCTTCCTCTGCGGTCATATCTTTCAGATAGACGGAGGAACGCAGATGAGCGGGCTCCATGCCCGGATGGAAGACCAGCAGCTTGCCGTCGGAGGTGACGGAAACGTCGATTTCCACAATGTCCGCACCCTGACGGAGCGCGATCTCGTATGCTTCCATGGTGTTGCAGGGGATATTGCCGCCGCAGGCGCCGCGGTGTGCAGCTAAAAGAATTCGTTCCGCTGCTGCTTCTTTGATGGATTTCATAATAATTTGTCCCACGCTTTCTTTTTGTTTGACTTGGAAACGGAGTGTCCTTCCAGCGCTAAAAGTGTTTCTTTCATGCCGATGCCGCAGCCGAAGCCCGTCATCCTGCCGCCGGACCCTATGACCCTGTGACAGGGGATCAGCAGAAGCACAGGATTTCTGTGACAGGCCATGCCGACCGCCCGTGATGCGGCGGGAGAACCGATCTCTTCGGCAATTTCCCCGTAGGTGCGGACTTCCCCGAAGGGAATACGGGCAAGCGCTTCCCACACCCGGCGCTGAAATGCCGTCCCCCGGAGGGAAAGGGGAAGATCAAAAACCTGCCGCTTCCCGGCAAAATAACCGTCAAGCTCTGCGCGGAGCAGATCAAACAGCGGGTCATCTCCCCGGGAGAATCCCGGATCTTCTGTAGATAACCCGATGATCGCCCCGTCCTCTGCCGACGCAAATAATACTCCGACGGGAGTCTGGATCTCACACTGTACCGGCATATAGGACATCCTTTCGTTTCCTTGATTATCTTTATTTTATCACAAAAAGGTGCGGAGTGTCAAGGGATGAAAAAGATTTGAAAAATCAAAAATCCGGCGCAGATATGATCATGTGATATACCTCCAATTAATTTTGGTTGTATATACGTTGTTGGGACGTTGTTTGCACCAAAACATTAGAGATATTTATTGATGAAAATTGTCCTCAAGAGCACAACAAGAAGGCCGATTGGAAAATGCATTGCAGGCTTTTGTGTGACATATGTTGAAGTAGAGAAAAGAACAACATGAGCAAAGATCGGGAAGAATGAATACAGGGGATATGGAGCGGTTATGATACCAGGCATATCCCCTGTTGGATTATTTAATTTGGGAGGCCTGTGAATGAGGCTGAATGTTACTATATGAGATGATTATTTTTAAGTTAATTCAAAAAGTTACTTATCATTTGAGTTTTTTTGCTTTTCACCTAATTCAATCATATACTGATCTACGCCAACTTCATCTGCACGTCCTGTACGTACTTCAATCTGTGCAAGGATTTCACTTACAATATCATTTGTAGTTTTTTTGTTTCTGGTCATTGCCCGGCTGCTATATACCGACTGTTCTTCAACCTCAAACAAAAAACTACGCCCCGATTCAGCATATACGCCCTCATCAGCATAATATCGATCTGTGATAAACATAATATATGTCTTGCCTACTTCAATCGGAATAGCGTCCCAAGTAGACGAAGTGATGTAGTCATTATCATTATATTTACCCTGAAGAATACCAAATTTCTTTGCGCGTGGTGAATCCTTGATCATTTTAGCTGCTTCACTTGCTTTCATGATACCTTCTGAAGAGGTAACCGGAATAATATCACCAACAGCTAAAGTGCCGCTTACATCCAGCATAATTTCGACAACTTCGACTGAATACTCAAAGTTGAACTCGTCAGTATCGGTGTATATTACATTATCCAGTGATTTAATTTCACATTTGATAATATGACTTGATATTTCTGTTACCGCTTCAAGATTGTTTACATCAGCAATTTGACTTGACATTGATGGTGAAATATAACCGAATTCTTGAACAATAACGCGTTCAGGTTCAATATCAACCGAATGAATATTGCTTTCCTGATCTGCGCTGTTTCCACAAGAAGACAGTATAGAAATAATCGTCATCAAAGCAAGAAGAATAGCTATTGTTTTTCGCATAATCATAATATTCGTCCTTTCTCATGTCAACGATAATTATAAAGATCTCTGACAGCGCTTTTTTCGGCTGTGGTTGGTGCGTCCGGCTGCGATGTATTATACTCATCATACATAATATATTGCATACTCGTAACATGTCCCAATCCGAGCACGTGTCCCATTTCATGCGCAGCGGTCACTTTCAATTTTCTTTGGACAGCAGAAGAACTTAAATCACTTGATGGAAATTTGGCATAATTGATAAATATTTCGCTCAAGCTATAGTCAGAGGGGATTTCAGAGCTGTCATCGTATGCGACATTATTACCGTATGCTCCACTTCCACAATATACAATAGTATATCCTAACAAATTTCTTTTGTCTTCATTTGCCGACGAATTTCCGTTGTATCCCTTAACATCACATATAGAGGTACTATATGATGTAGTTTCAGTGAGATCGATTTCGTATGCTTTCATCAGCATCTGCGCCGGAACAGAACCGTTATGAGAGAAAAGATCAATCCAGTGCGTCAAACGCATCGATCATCTTTGCCCACTTCTTGTCCAGGGTCTTTGCCTGCTTCTCATAGAAGGAAGCAAATTCGCCGGAGTTCTTCTTGCCTGCACCGACCATGTTCCAGAAGAAGGAACCGGTGCCCAGCAGCTTGTCGGCGATCATGATGAAGCTCGTGTCGATGGAGTTGTAGATGACGTCGATCATATCGGAGTCGCGTGCGGTGTCCGCATACTTGGACTTGAGCGCGACTTCATACCATGCGGGAATGACCGTTCTGTATGCTTCGATGGAGAGGGATTCCAGAACCGCACCGTACATTTCCAGATTGTCAAGGGGAGCGGTGACCGGAATGACTGCACTCTGACCGTTGACGGTACCGGCTGCGGACATGTAGTTCATGCCTTCGTCGAGGACAGGCATCGGGAGAACACCATAGGGATCATTCATGCTGCGGATCTCATTGCCGGTGTACTCACCCAGCTGACCGAGGTAGAATAAAGACTTGCCGTCAGCAAAGTGTTCTTCACCCTTGATGTTGGAATCGGTATAGGAGATATTGTCCTCATAGAGGATGCGGTACAGCTTGTCGATCCAGCGGGCGGAATCGTCGTTGTAGATGTCAAGCACAGGCAGGTTGTTGGAATCCCGTTTGAGGAAGGGCAGACCGATGGACATGGAGACGTAGTTGACCGTCTGCTGACCGCGGTTGAATAAGCCGTAGATATCATCCGCATCGGCCTTGCTGTCACCGTTGACGTCCGTATAAGCGCCGACACAGTATTCCATCAGCTTGTCGTAGGTCCACTTGTGTGCGTCAACGAGATCATAAAGTTCGGTGTAGGTCTCAAAATAGGTGTTGAACAGCTTCTTGTTGAAAACGGTGCAGGATGCTCCGCGCAGGGTGGATACGGAGAACGCACCGGTTAAGAAGTAGCGCTTGTCAACGGAAATGGAACCGCCGTCCATGAAGTTCTTGTACCACCAGGGCTGGTTGAGGTCCACGTAGGGAAGCTCGGAAACTTCCATGAAATAGCCGTCGAGGCACAGACGGAAGCACTGGGAGCTTTCGAGGAAGATGATGTCATAGGGACAGTCGCTGGCTTTGATCATCTTCTGGACTTCGTTGGGGTAGGTCTCCCAGCTGTCGCTGCCGGCAGTATAGGCGAGCTTGACGCCGAGACGTTCTTCGGTCGCCATATCGCGCTGATAAACAGCGTCGTGGACGATATCGCCCTGCATATCCCAGTCGGGCGTGTCGTTTTCCGCACAACCGGAGAAGCCGAAGTGCAGGATGGAAACGGTCTTATCGCCGAAGTTCAGGTCGGGCAGGTTGTCCTTGATGGCGGGCTCGGTTTCTGCGGGCTCGGTCGTGGTGGGATTGGTTTTCTGGGTGTCGCCGGAGGGCTTGTCGCCGGATGCGGCTTCACCGCAGGAAAGCATGGTGCCGGAAACGGTGAGAAGTGCTAAAAGCAGACAGAAAGTACGGTTTTTCATGAGGTGGCTCCTTTCAGAATTATACTATCATTATACATGATTTTCCCCGGAATTTCAAGGCTCATACAAAGAAAAAAGCCCGCAGAGCGGGCTTTTTTTGTAAATTGTTCGTTTCGGATACCAAAGAGATATTCTCATCCTTTGGCGATGGCTTCCAGCGCTGCTTCGTCATACTTGGTGCGGAAATAGTCAAGATTCATTCCCGGATCAAGCGCGCGTTCCCAGACAGGGCTGACGTCGTCGGTGATGGAGTCAAAAGCGTCCCGCAGGATCGCACACAGATAAGATGCTTTTTCCCGCATGTGGATGCCGGAGAAGTAAGCGGGCAGCTCGTCGTCGCCTGTGGGGAATATCTTCTCAAAGCACCGTGCAAGGTCCTCAGCTGTATAAGTCGTTGCGTATCCGTCGACGAACCAGATATCATCGGCGTTCTGGTCCTGGGAGTAGAACGCACCGAGGATCGAGGTGTCGTCATAGCCGAGGGTCGAGCCGTCCTCGCTTGTATAGACGCCGGAATACTGGAATCCCGCCGGATTCAGAAGTCCCCAGCGCATGAGCAGCTCATAGCTTCTGTCGGGATGATTCATGGAGATGCGGTAGAGTGCGGTTTCGATGGCGTGCATGAATTCATGCTCGATGGTGTTTGCAAGGTCGTAGCATGTGACGTCGATGACGATGGTCTCGACATCGTTGTCCGTGAAGGTGAAGGCCGCCGCATCGCCGATGGAATCCCGGTTGGAGGAATCCGGCAGGATGCGTCCGGTGAGGTACAGGGAAATACCGTCGTAGACGCTTTCCAGCTCGGCAAGGAAGCCCTCCGGCAGAGCGTCAAAGAAGGTCTTGACCTCTTTTAAGGTGTTGTACTGATCCTCGACCGATTCCGAGGGAACGACAGCATAGCCGTTGAAGAACCGGACGGCGTCATTGCCGAGGAAAATTGCAACGCCGTATTCCGTTTCCAGCTTGTTCCGCAGAGAAAAGAGCTTCGCCTGCATGGTTTCCTCACTGAGCAGCGGGAACCAGACGTCGGAGGGGGCGGGAGCGGTGTTGACCGGCTTCCAGAAGCAGAGACGGTAGGTGGATTCCGTATCATAATGGACAAAGGTGACGTAGTCGCCGACTTCGTCAATGTTGTAGACGTAGGTTGCGTAATCGGAATCCAGCAGAGCACTTGCCAGGACGCTGCCGTTTTCAAAGGAACGGCGCTCAAGGACGGATTCGTTGGTGCCCTCATGATGGACCACGCTGTAAAGATACTGATTCGTCGGAGAAACGGAGCTGATGAGATCGGAGCCTTCCGGCAGCTGGACGATGCGCTTGACGGAAGGGCTGTTCTTGGGATACAGTGCCGCTTCGCTGCGCAGATAATTGTAGGTCAGAATCGTCTCACCGCTGTAGGTATAGAGATACCAGCCGTCTTCAAAATAAAGCGGCGTGGAGGTCTTCTTTTCGATATCATAGATGGCATAGAGCATATCGCCGTCCATGGTATCGTAGCAGATGATGAGGTGGCTTGCGTCAATGACGCAGGCGAGATTGGCAAAACGATGATAGTCGTCGCCTTCAATCTGCATGTCTTTTGCCGTGATCTTGCCGTTTGCATCCACAGTGATCAGATAAGCCGCATGGTCGCTGTACCCGACAAGGATCAGATGATCGTCATCCAACTGGGTACAGGAGCAGTAATAGCTGTAAGAACCGAGTGAGGTTGTATCCGTGATGTTCAGCGCGTTGTCATAGCAGATGATCTCCGCTGAATCGGTATTGACGATCACGGCGTGACCGCTGACCATAAAGGGCACAGCGGAGGAATAATAATCGTAGGGGTTCTGATCGTCATAACTGCTCGTCACCGTCTTGCCCGTTGCAAGATCGAAAAGCGCGATCGGGATCGGCTTTCCCTCTTCTTCCCGTGATCCGGTGAGGAAGACACGACCGTCGACAAAATGGGATGCGTTGAGCATCGGAAATTCCGTGACGTCAAGATAGAAGACGTCCGCCGTCATCGGCTTTAAGAAATCCTCCAGCTTCGGTGCAGGTGCCGTTTCCGGGGGATCAATGGCTGCGGATCCTGTACCGGTCTCAACAGAGAGCACGTCTGTCACGGCAGGCGTACCGATTTTGATCGGACCTAACTGGAAAGAGCAGGAGGAAAGGAGCATGAGCACTGCAAGCAGCGCACAGAGGACGCCTCCGGCATTTTTGTGTTTCATCATGGAAAAAGCCTCCTTTGGGTTGTAATGCTTTATTATACGATGAATCCGGAGGATTTGTCAAGAGCAGATCGGATAGTATTTCGCATTTTTGCCCTGATTTTGGGGCTTTTCGCAGATTTTCGGTCAGAAGCATGATCCCGTCGGGGGTATGACGAAGCCGCGCGGCCTCACCGTCCATAGGAAGAAAAACTAGAAAACGAAAAAAATCTGCAAAAACAGGGATTTGTTTTGATATTGCTCTATCTTTTTTGGTAAGACCGTGGTATAATAAGTCCAAGAAACATTCACGGCAGAGTTCTGCCATCCCCCAATATTTTGAAATTCACAGGAGAGAATACCGCTATGAACGAAAAGTACGCAAAATTCAAAGGCATTTTCCCGGCTCTGCTCACCCCCTTCGGTGCAGACGGCAAACCCGACTATGAAGCGCTGGGTGCACTCATCCGCTATACCCTCGGCAAGGGCGTCGCAGGCTATTACGTCGGCGGCAGCACCGGCGAGGTCTTCCTTCTGACCCCTGAGGAAAGACGGGGTGTTTACGCTGCAGCCGCAAAGGAAGCCAAAGGCAAGGCGACCCTCATCGGCCACGTCGGCGACCTTTCCACAGACGCTGCTGTCGGCTATGCAAAGTATTGTGAGGAACTGGGCTATGATGCTGTCAGCTCCGTCGTGCCGTTCTACTTCAAATATTCCGCCCAGCAGATCATCACCTATTATAAGACCCTGGCCGATGCCGTGAATATTCCGGTGCTGCTGTACCATATTCCCGCACTGTCCGGCGTTTCCGTCGGTATGGACGTGTTTGATGCCCTGCTCTCCGACGACAGATTCATGGGCGTCAAGTATACCAGCAACGACTATTTCCTCTTTGAGCGTCTGCGCAATCGTTACCCCGATAAGATTCTTTATAACGGCTATGACGAGATGTTCGCCTGCGGCATGGCAATGGGTGCTGACGGTGCCATCGGCTCCACCTATAACCTCATGGGAGAGCGCTTCACGGAGATCTATCAGACCTGCCTTGATAACGATTTCATCGCCGCAAGAAAGATGCAGCATGAAGCCAATGATATCATCGCCGCACTCATCGAAGCAGGAGACGTCAAGGCATCCCTGAAATACGCCATTTCCGAATGCGTCGGTATTCCCATGGGCCTCTGCCGCGCTCCCGGCGGAGATGTTCCCGAGGACTGGAAGAAGAAATTCATGGCAGAATACGGCGATAAGTTCATAAAGGCATAACCCATTTACAAAAGATAAAACAAGACCCGCAGGATGAAAAACTTCATCCTGCGGGTCGTTTGGTTTCATGTGTTTACTGCTTCCGCGCCGCAGCACGTCTGCCGGCTCTCATCAGAAGCACAAGCGTTATGACCATGATGACGGGGAAAACCACAGCCGCGAGCAGTCCGGATTTCAGATTGCCTCCGGCCATTTCGGAGATACTGCCCACCATGGTGGGACTGATTGTCGCGCCGAGATCACCGGCAAGGGCGAGGAACGCAAACATCGCAGTACCGCCCCTCGGACATTTCTGCGAGGAAATACTGATGGAGCCCGGCCACATGATACCCACCGCCAGACCGCACACCGCGCATCCGATCAGACCGAGGACCGGGAGGGGAGACAGCGATGCCAGCAGATAGCATCCGGCGCACAGAATGCCGCACAGCAGCATGATGCGGACAAGATCCAGTTTTTCCCCGAATTTGCCGTAAAGGAGACGCGCCACACCCATGAACATGGCGAACATGCAGGGACCGGTCAGATCTCCCACGACCTTCGGAACACCAAGCGCAGATTCCGTGAAGGCGGAGGCCCACTGCGCCATCGTCGCTTCAGAGGAACCCGCACAGATCATCAGAAGGATCAGAAGCCAGAACAGCGGCGTTTTCAGAAGCTGTCCGGCGCTCATGCTCTCCCCGTCCTCGTTCAGACGCTCAATGGGACAGTTTATGAAGTTGAAGGTGTTGTAAAGCGGCACCAGCGCCCAGATCACGGTGAGGATCTTCCAGTGCTCGATGCCGAAGACGAAGAAAAAGAGGGTGGAACCCAGAATGACACCCACCGCACCCCAGCAGTAGAAGGAATGAAGCAGGCTCATGACCCCGGCTTTGTTGTCAAAGGGACAGGCCTCGACGATGGGACTGACCAGAACCTCGATCAGACCGCTGCCGATGGCATACAGCACGACCGCGATCAGGATACCGATGAAGGGCGAGGGCAGAAGCTCCGGCAGAAACGCCATCAGGATAAGACCTGCGGAGGATACGACCTGCGATGCGATGACACAGGCGCGGTAACCGATCCTATCCGCATAGCGCGTCGCCGCAAGGTCAATGAGCAGCTGGGATAAGTAAAATACCATCGGGATCATGGCGATTTTTTCCAGTGTGATCCCATAAGAGTCCCGGAACGTCAGGAACAGCAGCGGCATGAAGTTTGCCGAGATCGCTTGTGTGACAAAACCGAGATAGCATGCTGTCAGTGTCTTTTTATAGTTCTTCTTCATGGTCATTTGCTCCGATTGATTTTCTCTTTCTCATATTCCACGCCGAGACGGATGTCATTGAGCAGAACCCCGTCCGCACCGAGTGCATCAAGATGAACGAGAGATTCTCTTGTTCCGTTCATTCCCGTCTCCGGACGGTTGGACATGATCCAGACCTCCGCCCCCGGGCAGGCTTTTTTGACGGTTTCCGGTGTTACCCGGTCAAGCCATTGCTCCCACAGCCGGATGTTCCCGGCTCCGGCGCGATAGAACGCTTCAAAGTCGTTTTCCCCGGGCATAAAGGCAAGAATCCGCTCGGGTGAGACATAGTTCCGCGCAATTTCCGCTTCCCATACACAGTGCACCCCGAACAGAAAGGATACACACGCTTCGCTGATCCGCTTATAGAGGTCAGCACAGATTTCTTTTGGAAAAACAGACATATCAAGCAGCACATGGGACTTGCCGTCGTAGCGTGAAAGAATATCGTCAAAGGTGAGCAGCGGAATGTTCTTTTCCGCAAGAACGGTACGCATTTCCGCTTCCGTGACTTCGCAGATCCGTCTGGGATCGCCGGTCAGACGCAGCAGATTGTCGTCGTGGAACATGACATAGTGTCCGTCTCCTGTCAGACGCAGATCGGATTCCACGGCATAAGCTCCCAGTTCCGCACCGAGCAGGAGGCTGTCAAGGGTATTTTCGGTGCGTTCCAGCGACGCACCCCGGTGAGCGATCATTTTCATTGCAGTTCGTTCCTTTCTTTTGCTGTTCGGATGTTCATCCGGAAATCATATTCATCCATATGCGCATCTGGTTCTCCCCGCGGTTGCCCCAGACGTAATAGGGAACCGCATGGAGTTCCGCCGGCTCCCACTCCGGTGCTCCGATGTGATAGAGTCCGCCGGGGGACTTCATCCGCATACCGGACGCTGCAAGACCCGTAATCCCGTCCGGCAGCCCCTTTACCGCTCCCACGGGCCTGAATTCCGTACCGCATGGAATTGCTAAAGACAGCACATCCCCGTGATTGTCGATCCCCTCAAAGCAGTAGATGAGCGGCCCGCGGCACAGCGCGATGCGCCCGGTCAGCTCCGGCACCAGGGGGGAGGCATAAATCGTCTGCGCCCGGTCGTCAAGGGTGAGCACCACGGTGTCACCGTCATGGACGGTTAGATACTGATACCCGCATACAGGGGAGAGGGAAAAAGATACGCCGTTGACCGTCAGCGCTGTTCTCCGGCTCCACCCGGGAATACGGACGGCAAGCTGTCCCTGACCGGAAACCCGGTAGGTCACAGAAAAATCGTAGGGATATCCCGTTTCGCAAACCAGCTTCATACCATTCCGGAAGTCGATCTCACCCGCCGCAAACAAATGACAGAAGGCCGTGGTCTCGTTTTCTCCGTAGGCATAGCGGTAGAAGGAGGCGATCATCCGCGCGGCGTTCGGCGGACAGCAGGCACAGGCGTACCAGCCCGGACGCTCGGGTTTTATATGCCGGTGGGTGACGGCTTTGTCCGCGATCCCCGGAACGACTTCCAGAGGATTGACATAGAAGAACCGCTTGCCGTCCAGCTGGATCCCGGCAAGGACCGTATTATAGAAGGCGCGCTCCATGATATCGGCATACCGCCCGTCGGGCTGCAGTTCTCCCATCCGGGAGGCGAAGAAACAGAGTCCGATGGAGGCGCAGGTCTCCGCATAAGCCGTATCGGAGGGCAGATCATAGTCCACCGTGAAGGCCTCACCATGGGCCGTGGAACCAATGCCGCCCGTGACATACATCTGCCGCTCCGTGATATTGTCAAAGAGACGGCGGCAGGCACCGGCCAGCGCTTCGTCTCCGGTCAGCGCCGCAAGGTCTGCCATGGCGGTGTAGAGATAGACTGCCCGCACCGCATGCCCTGTCGCATGATCCATTTCCCGCACGGGACAGCCGCTTTGCTGATAGTCCCCGTCTTCGCCTGTGTTTCCCCAGACGGTCCAGCCGCGGGTCTTTGATTCGTTGACGAAATAGGCGGGATCCGTGCCGCGCACATTGATGAAATGGGCGGCAAGCTCTGAAAACCGCGCATCATTTGTCACCCGGTACAGCTTCAGAAGCGCAAGCTCAATTTCCGGATGCCCGGGACAGCCGGGATGTTTTTCGTCAATAAATACATGGTAAATGTGCTCCGCGTTGCGGATCACAACATCCAATAACTTCCGCTTGCCCGTGGCTTCATAGTAGGCACAGGCCGCCTCGATCATGTGCCCGCTGCAGTAAAGCTCGTGTCCTTCCAGAAGATTCGTCCAGCGCTTGTCCCGGTCTTTGATCGTGTAAAAGGTGTTGAGATAGCCGTCGGAATCCTGGGCGGCGGCAATGAGGTCGATCAGCTCGTCGGCTTTTCGCTCGGTTTCGGCATCGGGAAATACCGCAAGGGAGCAGGCTGCCGCTTCGATCCATTTCGCCGCGTCGCTGTCCTGAAAGACCATGCCGTAGAATTCTCCGCAGGGCTCCCCTCGGAGGGCTTTCCCGGCGTTTACAAAGTTCTCCATGACCCCGCTTTTCTCCACCCCCGGCATGCGGTCACAGAGGACCTCGTACTGGTAGGGAAGCATGACGTCACGGACCAGCCGCTGGCAGTCCGCAAGAAAGCCTGCGGGATGTGCAGAGGAAAGGGTGATCGGATTCTGTTGTTTCATAGGCTTCTTATCTCCTGTATATCTGATTGTCAAATCTGTCTGCGCTTTTTCTCAATAACCGGGGGGAGTACCAGCGCACCGGCCATGATCACCGCCAGAACACCGAGAATCCAGAGGACCGTAACAAGCCCGTCACTGTCCCCCGACGGCGTATCTCCCACGACTTCGGCTTTCTGTCCTCCGTGCATGGCTTCATAGACGCCGAGCCCGTTCATTTCCGGGCTCATCAGCACCACAGGCTTTGTCGGGTCGATCACATTGGAGATCATCGAAATGGTCTTGTTATGAAAAACGGATCCCGTCGCATGGGAGGCCCAGGCGTTATTCGGCCCCTGAACCCTGGCGTAATAGAGCCCGTCCCCGGAAACCGTGATCGAGTTTCCTTCCCCGATCTGCTCACCATGCTTCCAGTCATCCGATACCCGGTACCAGGTCACAGCCCCGTCGGTCTGTCCATAGGGGAACGCCGTCAGCGTATAGTTTCCGCCGCCCGCGGCTTCACAGTCCGCCGTCAGACCGAGCAGGTAGTTTTCTTCATTCCACAACCGATGGAACCAGAGGTTGTATCGCCGGCTGATGCCCAGCTTCATTTCTTCCGCATGGAAGACGAACCGCCCTTTCTGGGACCACCGCAGCCAGTTCATGATCTGGGAGGCTTCGATCCGCTTCGCTTCTTCGTCAAAGTCAAAGATCACGGGGATCCCGGATTCCGACCGCCCAAGAAGTCCGTCAACGATCTTCTGCAGTTCCCCTGTCATCTCCGCCAGCATGTGGAAATAGTCACCTTTCCGGAAGGCCTGCTCAAACCAGATATACTGCTGTTCCACATCGTAGGTAAAGGTACTGCCCAGCAGAGTATCATCGTTTTTCAGCACCTCCGGCCCGCTTTCAAAGTCCCATACCGGCCCGAAGGTCAGTTTTTCATAGCGGGAGCCGTCCACATCCTTGTAAAAATAGGTACTTGTCCGGTAAATTTCCCAGTTGCAGTAAAAGCCGTAGACCAGCGTCTGCGCCGCATAACTCTTCATATCCGCATAGTCCGTAAAGTGCTTGCCGAGGGCATTATAGCCCGTCTCCGCATACAGCGCGTTTTCAAACTGCTGGACGTATTCCGCGATATACTGGACCTGCTCTCTGGTCGGATACGCGGGGCTTTTGATGTTCACAAACATGCCGTGCTTGGTTTTGAAGCCGTATTCCCCGTAATGTCCGCAGAGCACCTCCATCACGTAGCCGCCGGTGAGGTCCACGGGGCCGGATCCATCAAAGGAAGCGCCGGATGCATAGCTGTAGGAGCGGATGCCCGCCGCAATGGCCGGATCATCCCCGCCGGAGACGGTCTGCGCGCTCGTCCCGTGACAGATGATCCTGTCCTCCGTATCGGTGACATTGACCGCGCCGCCGTTGTTCA
Source organism: Clostridia bacterium (assembly GCA_024404655.1). Lineage (GTDB taxonomy): Bacteria > Bacillota > Clostridia > Oscillospirales > CAG-272 > RGIG3925. The sequence continues at coordinate 13,576 of JAKSPR010000025.1, forward strand.
TGCGCTCCGTGAGGATATAGACCCCGCGGTAGTCGCCGTCAATATAAACGTCCACAAACCGCGCACAGATGTTGAAGTATTCCTCTTTGACAAGGGCGTTGTAGGTATAGAATGCCGTGGTGTAGGATAGTCCCGTGTAGTCGTAGCGGTCCCAGGTGCGGATGCGCAGGAGAATATATTTTTTGCTCTCCCCGCAGCCGTCGATCAGCTCTGCTTTTTTGTCGAGGCTGATGTTGTAGGAGTTCTTCGTCTCCGCATCTCCCGAGCCGTTATAGGAGGTGTTGCCGTGACCGCTGATCTTTGGCATCACGCCCGCAAAACGGACAGAACCGTCCGGTTCGCAGACCGCGATGGTGCCGGATTCCTCCCGGCTTTTGGAGGTGTTGATCCGGGCAAGGGCCTGTTTTCCGCCGTTCAGATCAATATAGACCGTGCCGATCTCCCCGGCATGATGGACGGTAATGGGGTAACGGACATAGCTGTCCTCCGCTTCATCGTATTCCCAGATAAAATTCCGCTCTCCGCTGAAATCAAGACGTACTTCAGAGCCGGGTCCGTGACAGGTTTCCGTCCGGGGATCGTAAAGCTGCTTGTCGCCGGTATAACGCACAAGTACCCCGGTGAGGTCCGCAGAGGCGGGCAGAAACAGATAATAAGTGCGGTCCGCAAAAAAGAATCCGAGATCACAGCCCACGGAAAAATGACTGTCTCCCCGGTCGGAGAGAATCGTCACCGGCGGAGCTTTGGTCTCCGTCGTAAAGGTGATTTCCTCCATGCTGACCGCGCTCGCCGGAGTTCTGCAGAGCAGCATCATAAAGAGCGTGAGAAAAAAGAACAGAACAAACGGGGTTTTTATGTGGTCACGGAATCGTCCTGTCATGGTCAAAGCCTCCTTGTTCGCTGTGTTTTTTATTATACCATAAAACGGCCCGGATTGCAATCTCATCGGAGGAAGAGAGGCCGCAGAATGAAAAACAGAATGATCAGCCAGAATCCGACGATGGGCAGGGCATAGTACCACCGCTTCGGCCGCCCGTTTTCCCAAAGTCCTTCTGCTTCTGCCCGACAGCGTTTCAGAACATCCCCCGGGATCAGCCGTATCGTCAGGGTGATGAGCAGGGGCAGGAGCAGTACATCGTCAAGATATCCGAGCACCGGAATGAAATCCGGAATGAGATCTATGGGCGAGAGGGCATAACCGACCGTCAGGGCCGCAAGATTTCTGGCTGTCCGCGGTGTTTTCGGGTCCCGCAGGGCAAGAAATACCGCAGGGAGCATGGTTTTGATTTTCCGCGCCCGCGCTTTGAGATTCTCCATCCGGATGCCCTCCTTTCCCATCATGCTGATGCTATGGATTCATTATAAGCAAAAACTTCCTT
>JAKSPR010000250.1 GCA_024404655.1 Clostridia bacterium
AATGAAGTATTCGCCGCAGCCGTTGAGGAAGTAGCGGGGAGAATAGACGAACAGGGAAAGGCCGTATACAGAGCTTCCGTTCTGATCCCACTTGAAATTCGTGTCGCCGTTCAGATTGGTGACGGCCTTCTGGTAATCCAGCATGGCGTCCACTGTCCACTTGCCCTGACGGACAAGATCGTAGGGCTTTTCAAGGTCGTACTTGGAAAGCATATCTTCGTTGAAATAGAGAACGAACATGGCGTCGAGATAGCGCAGGTGGAGAGCGCCTTCCGCAAAGTAGAGCGCGCCTTCCAGGGTCATATTCAGGTTGCTTGAAGCATCCCACCAGGGCTTGTCCAGATGCAGGCCTTCCACCTGTGTCAGATCCGTGAAATAGCCGTCGGTGACGAGGGAGATTCCGTTTGTGACCGGGGCGTACATGACGTCATAAAGGTCTTCACCCGCGAGGACGGATTCCTGTACGGCCTTTTTTAAGTTGTCAAGGGAGTCGTTTGCGGTGACCTCTGTGACCTCGATTTTGCAGTTGAGTTTCGATTCTACGGTGCGGTTGCGGTTATAGATGGCATCGTTGAGGACCTCGCCGTCCATGGAATCCGTATCGACGGTCATGATCTGGCTCCACAGGGGACCGGAGTTGAGGACGCGGAAGGTGAAGCCGTTCATATCTTTGATTTCATAGGGGTAAGCGTTTTCATCGGGCTGTGCGGTGACAGCGGCGCTTCCTTCGGGGGCATCGGTGACGGAGGTGTTTTTGGATGCTTCTGCCGGAGTCTCACCGCCGCAGGATGCGAGAGCGGAGGACAGGGCGAGGACGGATGCGAGGATGGCTGCAGTGCGTTTCATGGTTTTATACTCCTTGTCTCGGGGGATGTGATTTCTTTTTATGGATTTTCGCAGGAAAATCGGCGGGTTAAAAAGGCAAGATACGGGTTCCAGTCGTCGCGGCAGTAATAATGGGTGCCGGGGCGGAGGTGGTAGTGCATATTCTTTACGGGATTGACGATCTCACCGGGGATGGGAAAACGGTCTTTTGGGAGTGCTGGGGCGGAAAAAACAGCTTCGGCTGTTGGAATTTCTCCGGTTTCCAGCATGGTATAAGCGCGGCCGGCAAGAACTGCGGTCAGATATTCGCTTTGTGGGTCCGCCCACTGATCGTCCTCTGCACAGCCGATGCCAAGCAGACGCGGGGCAATCAGCGCGGTCAAAGCGTCCTGATCAAAGGGGATTTTGTCCTCACAGTCGGCATAGGCCTGATAAGCCGGGCAGAACCAGTAGGGGAACATGCGGAGGATGTATCCGACGGTCTCCCTTGCGTTTTTCCGTGTTAAAGCAGTGCCGGAACAGCCGGAGCCGTTGATCAGACATCCGGCAAAGCGGTCGTCCATGGCGGCAGCAAGCAGTGCGGTCTTACCGAGACGCGAGTGACCTGTAACAACGATTTTTTCCGTGTCGATATCGTCTCTCTGCAGGAGAACATCGAGAACGCGGCTGGCACCGAAAGCCCACATGGCGATCTTGCCCCAGGCGTGTTCGTCACGGACGGGGCTGTTGCCGGGATACATTCCCGCAAGACCGGAGGAAAAATCGTCGTTGTCCGCCGTGATCTCCTGATAGTCGATCAGCGCGACGGCATAACCCTGATCAGTGATCTCTTCCATGGGGAAGCAGCGGTCGGGAACCGTCGGGCGGAAATTCTCAAAAACGATGACAGGCGGTTTTCCGCCCATCTTCGGATGCTTGGGCAAAAAGAGGGTAAAGGGAAAACCGAATTCCCCGCGGGGTGTGGAAAAGATGCAGCGAAGAGGGAATGCGCACACTTTTCCTGCGCACAGTCCGGGGTTGGGTGCTCCGTCCGGGACGGCGCGGGTATCGGTCGGCGCATCGGGCATTATGCCGTATTCTTCCCGCTGGATCAAGTCCCGCAGGACTGCGCGCTGCTCCTGCCAGTCAGCGGGAGCTGATTCACGGCCGATGGAAAAATAATCGGGGATATGCCGGGAAAGCGCGTCTTCAAGGGGGGTATTCATCATGGTGCTCTCCTGTTACTGCATGGTGAAATCGGGGCGGTGCCAGCGGATGCGGGATTCCAGCGCCGGGATGCTGGTCTCCCATGTACCGCCCTCACCGATTTTGGAAATACCGAGCTCCGGCATTTCGGCAACGAAGGTCTTCACTTCACGGCGGAGCGCATCGAGGGTAAAGCATTCGGGATAGAGCACCATGCGGACGTAGCGCAGGGGCATCTGCATACGGCGGATGCGGGTACGGATGATGTCATTTTCGGCCATGGAAAGCGCTTTTTCAAAGTCTTCCTCGGAGGCTTTCATGAAGTCCTCGGAGAAGAATTCCTTATCGGGGGCAGCGTAGCAGCCGCGGTGGGAACCCGTGACAACGGGACGCTCGTTCAGACGGCGGATATAGGAAAGAATCGGTTCGGCTCCCGCTCCGGCATAGGCGCGGATAAAATCCTCCGTACCCTTTGCGGTATTGAAGTCGGGGTCCCATTCCAGCTTGGCAAGGAGCCAGGATTTCAGCTCGGACATTTCCACGCCTCTGGCATCGGGTGCGCCTTCGGGGAACATGCCGACGGTGCTGTGGTTCACAAAGAAGCGCATATTCGGACCGAGGACGGGGATATTTGGCTGGGGCGCGAGATAGTGGGCGAAGTTCGTCACATAGTCCCAGATGTAGATATGATCGGAGATTTCCGCCCAGTCGCACATATCCCGGACGAAGGCGGGTCCGCCGTGTCCGCAGGTCTCAATGGGATGGGAGAAGCAGCACTCAATGGAGCAGAGACGGATGATGACGTTCTCACGGGGACGGGTGATCTTCGGGATGTGGCGGGTGAAACGGTAAGCAAGGGTCTCAATGAAGCGGTCGGGGAATTCGTCGCGGACGGCATCGGCAACGGCGTTGACAAAGCGCAGCTGGGTGCCCATGAGGGAGCCTTCCTCGTCGTTGATCTTCTGACACTGCGGACAGGTGCAGACGAAGGAGGTCTCACCGGTATCCGCCTGGGAAACGGATGCGGTTTTATGATCGGGATGAGCACGGAAGTCTTCTTCCACCTGACGGATAGTCATGGCAAGGACCTCCGGATTGGTAAGACACCGCTGACGGCCGGGGCCGACCTCACGTTTGCCGTCAATCAACGGGAAGTATTCGGGATGAGAATCAAAGAGGCTGTCGGGGATGAGGGTGTGGAGGGTATGGACGAAGCCGATACCGAACTCCACGGAACCGCCGAACTCCGGTGCGATGACGGTACGGGCGTTGAGCTTATTGAAGACGGTATAGTCCGGCGTCTCTCCGTCCATAAAGGATGCGGCGCGGTAGTGCATGGGCGGGACGAACTGCTTTACCTTTTCGGTGAGTACGGGAGATTCGTTTTCCGGGATGATCTCGCAGTCCTCGGCATAGCGGTGACAGCCGAGCTCGTCCTCAAGAAACGTATAAACGGCATAGAGCACGCCGCGCACAGTTCCGCCGCCGAAGAAAATCTTATCGGATTCGATAGCATAGAAGATGCCTTCTTCACCGAGGTCAGCGGCTTCATAGTCGGCTTTATGAGCAAAGGGGATGTTTTTTGTATTGACGAGGATGGCGGGGCCGCCCGGATACTTGTTTTCCGCAAGGATGGGGAAGGTCTTTTTTGTGATTTTTGCAAGGAACGATGCCAGCTCTGCGGCTGCCGTGCGGGCAACGGGGGAGGCATCGTCGGCACATACGATGGGCATGGGAGTAAGAATCAGTTCTGCCATGGTGATAATCCGTCCTTTCCTTTGGGTTTCTTTGGGATTATTATACACGCTTTGCGGCATTTTTGCAAGAAGGAGCGGCGAATTTGTGTGAAAAAGAAAACCGGCTGTCCGGGAATCGGGACAGTCGGTTTTGCGTGTGGGATCAGAGTGTGATGGTGACGGCCTTGCCGGAATAGGTGATCTCCGTCGTTTTTCCGCCGACCGCGCGGATGAGAAGCGTGCGGGTTTCCGCCATACCCTCAAAAGTACCGCGGCGTGCGGAGACGGTGAGGGTGCGGGCGGCATCGTTCCAGCAAAGATCATATTCGGCATAAGCGCCGGATTCGTAGTCATAGCTGTCTCCCGAGTCCTCATAGACGGTGAAGTGACCGTCTGCACCGGGATAGACGGTGATTTCGTAGGGCGCATCGGGAATTTCATCCACATACTGCATGGGCTCGGTCATGGGAAGAATGCTGCCTGAGCGGACATAGATGGGCATGGAATCCATGGGGGCGGGGGTCTTAACGTACTGACCGCCTGCAAAGGATTTCTCAGTCCAGAAGTCATACCAGCCGCAGCCTGCGGGAAGGTAGACGTCCTTTTCCTTCGGCAGATCCAATGGTGTATCGGTTCCTTCATAGTACATAGCCTTTGTGACGGGGCTGATGAGAAAGGTGTGTCCGAACAGGTAGGAATCGGAGCCCTGTGCAAGGGCTTCCTTATCGTCAGCAAAGTCAAAGGCAAGGAGGCGGATGAAGGTCTCTCTGTGCTTTGTGACCTGCCATGCGGTGGAGTAGATATAAGGCATCAGGCGCGAGC
>JAKSPR010000251.1 GCA_024404655.1 Clostridia bacterium
CCCCTCCCCAAGAAAAATTCTGCGAAACCAATCTCGTCTTAACCCCACCCCAACCCTCCTTGGCTGGCGATTCTCGCCGGGTGTATTCATCCAAATTCCAGTTTCAGATTATCTTGCAAGACAGCTGATCTCGTCAAGATAGGGTTTTGCGGCTTTGAGTACGCCGTCAATGGTTTTCGATGCGGAACCGATGAGGCGGTAGACACACACGGATTCCAGCGGTACCGGGACGTTTTCAAGGGTGGTATTACCATGAATGTGCTCTCCCGTGAAGATATTTTCCCATTCTCCCCGGGGCAGATAGACATTCCGGGCGGTGACGGGGTCAAGTACCGGTGCGATCAGGAGCGAATCGCCGAGCATATATTCGTCTTCGATATCGTAAACCATGGGATCGGAACAGTCATAAAGGAACAGATGACGCATGAGGGGCATGGCGGTTTCGGAGGCGATTCTTCCCTGCTCGGACAGATAGGGGCGGAGCGCATCATGCAGTTTTGCATAGGCGCGGTAGACATCCTTGATGTGATCGTCGAAATCGTAAGGACGCTTGACGATGCCGTGGGTCTGGATATTGGCACTGAAAGCGGTATATTCAAGTCCGCGGACAAATACCGCATCCTCGGGGTTCTCGTTCTGATCCTTGGCCGGACGGTAGGCGGACATATCGTAGCTCATGAACGGAATACCGGAGAGGCCTGCAGACAGGACGCCGCGCAGAATGATCTTCAAGAACTTATACTCACGGAGCTGATCTCCGGCCCAGAGGAACGGGTAGCGCTGTGCGCCGATACCGCCGCCGCGGGATAAGCACATACCGCCCTCGGGTCTGCGCGCATATTTCTGATACATGAGCACATTATAAAGGGTCGGATACCAGTGATGGGCACCATGGACCTCTCTGCCGTCGGAAAAGGCGACGGGCAGATGATCCGGGAACTGTTCGCAGAAGTCGATCTTGGCACCGTCAATGCCGATCTCATCCACAAGCGTACCCCAGACCGGACCCTGCCACCAGTCAAGAGCTTCTTTGCTTGTGATATCAAGAAAGGCTGCGGAGCGTGGATTCGGATTATCGGCGGGGTTATAGGATGCGGTTTCGGGCAGACGGCGTTCTCCTGTCGCACCGTTTGCAAGGACATATTCGGGCTTCATGCCAAACATTTCCTCTGCATTTCCCGGCACTCTGCCGCAGGCCTGATAGACCATGACCTTTTTGCCCATATCATGGAGCGTATTTGTTATTTCTTTCAGTTCATCAAAGCGGTTCTTATCGTAGGTCGGCCAGCCCTCAAGAATCACGGCATCCCATGGGAAATCGTTCTCTTTCATCCTGGCTGCCATATCCATGACGCCGTCCACCGTGGAAAAATCGGGATAATAGCGGCAGACCTGAGTTCCGTAGAGCCAGTCGGAGGGAACAGGAGCAAAGCCTGTGATCTGCTCATACGCATAAAGAAGTTCGCCCGGGGCGGAGCCTAAGAACACATACAGGTCGATGGGAGCCTCTTTCTGCTCCATCTTCCAGAAATCAGGATTCTCTTTGCCGAGATCAAAGACTGCATGTTCATTGCGGTTCATAAAAAGACCTGCGCAGAGGGAGGAAATCAGAATCGGGATCGGAACATAGCTGTTGCCCTCCCATTTGCACCACTCGTCGATGGCCATGATGTCGATGCGTTTGCCGCGCTGGTTCAAGACATTGAAACGTTCACCGGTTCCGTAGAGCCGTTCTCCCTCCCGGAGGATACCGGTCACAGTGCTGTCACAGCCGTTATCGGAAACGGCAGTCAGGACCTCTTTTTCTTTTCCTGCGGTATCATAGAAGCGGATTGCATCCGGGGATAATATAACCGAAGTTCCGTCATCCGCTGTGATGCAGCAGGTGCCGTTTCTGTCTTCTGCCTTTATGGGATTTCTTATGATGCGGGGTGTCTCAGAAAGATCTCTTGCAAGAATCTGTCCTGCACCGAAATCGTCAAAAATCCCGTCCCGTGCGGACTGGAGCCGCCAGCCGTGGTCGCCCGACGCGGTCAGGGAGAGCGGGACGCCGCAGAAATCAAAAAGGACTCTGTTTTCATTATTTATCTTGATATTCATGGTATTTCCATCCTTTTTCTATCAAACTGTGCTTTCAGTATAGCACTTTCCGTCCAGTTTTTCAAGAATACCGCCGTTGTTTTCTTGACAAACCGGAATTTTTTCATTATAATAACATAATAACATTAAAACCATACTAGGAGGCTTCCCAAAATGGAATTCAGACACATGAAACCCGGCGACCGTGCGGAAATGCAGGCATTTTATCAGGAGATGGGCGAAGAAAGTACCTACTTTTTCAACCGCGGTCATGGAAACGAAAACCTCACTATGTCCTTTTTCGAGAAAGAACTGCCGAATCACGAATTTTTCGTGATGACAGAGGGCGACCGTGTCATCGGTCTTTCTTTCCTCTGGGATATTCATTCTCTTGTGCCGTGGTTCGGAATCGCAGTCAGAGAAAGCTATAAAGGAAAGCACGTCGGAACGGCGATGCTGGAAGCGGTGCTTGACATTCTGAAAGCACGCGGATGCGGCGGTCTGCTCCTTACCACGGCGCAGAACAACTACCGCGGACAAGGGCTTTATGAAAAGTGCTGCTTTGAACGCCTCGGCGTACATCCCTCCGGGGAATTTCTGTATTTAGGACGGGTTTCAGAAGAAGAGGTTCAGAAAACCATCAGAAATTGAAGTCATAGACTGCGCTTTCACATCCGTCTGTGATTTTCAGAATACCGCTGCCGTACACGGATTTCAGATAAGGCGAATCGTAAAGCATGGAATAGGGATGCTCCGGGACTTTGCCGTCAATGCTGCCGGAGGAGTAGTCAAGGTGAACACCGCAGAAATCCGCGGTCATCTTTTCGCTGTCAAAGACCGGAGGCTGTGCTTTCATGGCGGCGGCGAAAGCGTCCAGGGTTTCAAAATCCACGCCGTCCGCAACATGGCAGACAAATGCGTGCTTATCGCCTTCACTGACCGTTTCATATCCCGCGGTCTCCCCTTCCGTCACCATGTGATAGGGCGAGGAGAACCAGACCATAATATACAGCGCATGATGCCGGAGGAAAATGAAGTTTTCCTCCGTTTTCATTTCCTCAAAAAACTGCGTGGGGATATAGGCGTGGATGCGTCTGAACTCGTGTTCCCCCGTGATATGGTAAAGGCTGATGGCGGTGTCTTTGGAGCAGAAATGGGTACCGCAGTTACAGCCGATATCTCCTGTCCAGAGATTATGCTGATGCTGGGAATGGTACGCTTCATTTCCGGGATGATGAGAGAAAATTTTTGCTCTGCCGTCTCCGGTGTCCGGGAAAGTCAATTCCCATTCATGCTGCTGATGATGGGCATAATGGCCGCAGGGGATGGTATCCGGATATTTGTCCTGTCGGATCACAGAGCCCAGCAGATATTTATCGGAAAGATACAGATACTTGTCGATAGAATATCCCTCCACTTCCCGCAGGATGTCGCGGTTGATTTCACCTGCCCACGCTTCACAGCAGTGGAGGTGCTTGCGCTCCCTGTTTTCATAGGGATAGGTACGGTTTTTTGCGACCTTACAGACGATATCGGCAGGAGTAGACTCCGAGAGCAGCGGCGCGGTCCCATAGATGAGGTGTTCGGGATATCTTCCTTCCGCACCGAAATAGAAACAATAATAACGGTACATCCCGCCGTTTGCGGAATTCAGCGCGCTGGCGGGATAGATTCTGCCGTGGGCTCCGCCATACATGCCGTTTTTGGAATCCACGATCATATCAAGGAGGATCATGTCCATCATCATGGCTGCTTTCTTTTTGAGAACAGCGTTCTTTGTATACATATAAAGCGTATTCAGAATGAGCATAATCTCCGCGCCGTAGCCCATGGAGTCAAATTCTCCCCAGGCGCGTTTCGCGCGGTACATGAGAAATTCGTCAATATAGGCTTCATCCTCTTTGAGAACCGTTTCAGCCGTTTTTCCGTACTGTTCAAACATGCGGTCATGATAGAACTGCGCAGCAAGACACCTCGACACCCGGTACATGAGCGCATGGTTTTCGGAGCCGTAGATCGAGCTGTAATCCCGGCGCAGATAGAAGTTTTCAAGAGCTGCGCGGATCTCGTCATTCAGTCTGTCATAGCAGCCGAAAAGGGCGTGTATCAGGCGGATGGAAGCAAAATCCGCCTCTCCCCGCAGATTCCGTCCATTGGGATGAGGATGCTCAAACCAGTTTGCAGTAAACAAAAGCTGCTTTTCGGCGGCGTCAAGATTGACGCCTTTTATCACCTGCAGAACGCATATCCCGCCGTAGAGATCACGGTCAACGCTGCGTGAGAGTATCGTATCAAGCGCCCGTGCGCGGCGCGCTTCAAATTCGGCTGTCTCTGTCATAAAAACTATCCTCCGGTTTTCATTTATGCTGTGCTTTGATTGTAGCACAAAACTACGGGCTTTACAAGATGTTTTCAGAATTTTTTGGGATAACAGAACAGGACTGTCCCCACTGGGGTCACAGTCCTGTT
>JAKSPR010000252.1 GCA_024404655.1 Clostridia bacterium
GCATTCATCCCCCACCTATAGAGGATGGGGGTATTCTGCCGTCATTTGGATAAAAGGAAACAGGAGACGGCCTTTTGGGTGCGTCTCCTGTTTCATGTCGGATATTATCAGCCAAGCACATTGAAAATATTCCGCTCTGCAATGAGGACAATATAATAGTCCGGCTTTGTTTCCTTGATATAACTCTTATCAAAGTCATAATCCCACATAGCCTGCCAGTAGACCTCAGAGAAAGCGTTGTTGAGATAACCGTAGCAGTTTGCGGAGAAGGAATCGCGGATGATCATGGCGGTGGGGAGCTTTTTGTCTTTGTTCAGCTTGTTCTTGACGGTTTCCGTATCCTGTACGGGGACGAAGCTCATCTGGTTGGTGGGCTCACCGAAGAGTTCCAGATAGACATCGGGGTTCGCGACCGCCTTGGTCAGCCATTTCACAAAGGTGCCGTTTTCGTGGAAGAGGTTGTTGTCGATGCCGCCGTGGGTCATCATGTCGCCGCCGACGATATACTTGTGATAGAATTCAAAGTTGCCGTCAATGGGCAGGGCTTCGGCGTCGGACCAATCATTGTGAATGTAATCAAGAAGTGCTTTGTATCCCCAGTATGCGCCGTACTGGGTCCAGTGGGAATCCGTTTTGTGGAAGATCTTGAATTCGTCGTCCCTGTGTGCCATGAGTGTGTCGGTCAGGTCAAGGACCGTTGCACCTGCCGCGCGGGCGGCGTTTTCAAACTGCTCCGTGCGGGAGGTGTCCTTTGTGGATTTCTCCCAGAAATAGGGCGCGGTTTCGGGATAAATGGCGATGGGGTTGGGGACGATCATGTAGATTAGCTCGCAGTTGTTCTTTGCAAGATAATTGACCTTTTCTTTGATGCGTCCCGTCAGGCTGTCGATCTGTTTGTCGGAGAGCAGATTTGTTCCGCAGTAGTCTTCCATCTGTCCGTAGAAGTGGCCCTGACCGTAGTCGCCGATGGCCACCTGACAGACGCCGTTATAGGAGCGGTCGATATCATCCCTTGCACGGGCGGTGACGAGAATCGGTTCGGATTCCCGCTTGCCGGTTTCCTCCTGGGTGACGGAGAGGGTGGTCGTACCGCGGGAGGCGATGCCGACCTCGACGATCCAGTTGCCGTCGTCGGTATGGAAAACGAAATCATTGCCGTTGCCGCGGATGTGGATCACGGCACCTTTTTCGCAGGTACCGCCCAGATTGATGAAATCGTTCTGACTGTAATTCTGCAGAGTGATGACAGGGAGCGCGCTCTGGGCAAGGGACATATCTTCGTCTGCGGGACCGGGGACGTCCGCGATACCGAGGGCCAGTCCCTCATCGACTTTGGAGGCAAAGTCCGTGATGACCTCGCCGTTTGCCGTGTGGCCGATGGTTCCTGTAGGAGCGGTTTCCGCGGTTTCGCCTGCGGTTTCCGCCGGGTCAGCTTTGATGAGTTCCCGGATGGCATTGTCCGCAGCGTCATTGTCCGGGGTAGCAAGCAGAATGGCATAGCGTCCGACGGTGAAGACTTCCATATCATCGACCATCGGCAGCCAGGCGGGTTCATAGTTGTTGATTTCACCGCGGGAGGCGGATTTGACCTCGGCTCTGGCGTCCAGCAGGGTCTTTGCGTCAGACACTGTGTCATCAGAGGCAGCAAACAGAATGTCGATCTCAAAGGGATAAATACCGGAAGATGCGGCGAGGGCATAGGCTTCGACATTCGCAAGCTCCGGAATTTCGCGGTCGTATTCGCCATAGAAGAAATAGCCGGCGGTGCTGTCGTCAAGGGCGGTATCCGAGCCGGATTTCTGGAGGGCCGGATCGCGGTGCACATCGGAAGAATAGCATCCGAGGGCGGTCGTGAGCAGATCATCAACGGGGACGATCTTATAGGAGGCGGATTCTCCGCAGGATGTGGAGACAAAAACCATGGTCACACAGAGCAAAAGGAACAGGATGCGTCTCATTGGTTCTGGCCTCCTTCCGGATAACGGATGATGATATCGTCGCCCGCCTGCAAATAATGGAAATCCGACGGGAAATTATAGCAGCCATAGCTGTGGTTCAGATATTCGGAAATGAAACTGTTCACGCATCCCTCGATACCGGAACCGGAGGAAGAACGGAACACAAGACTTCCGTCCTCCGCTGTGATCTCATTGGCGCCGTCATAAGCGGCGGGTGTATCGGAGAGGACGAAGGTTCCCTGCTTTCCCTCCTGGACGGCGGGATAGATGCCCGTTTTGCGGTAAACGGCGTCCTGCAGGGTTTCCGCCGTGCGCTTCCAGCGGCTGTCCGCAGCATTCGGGATGGCGATGACAGCACCCTTTTCCACCGGATTCATGGCGATATACAGTGCTGGAATGTCGTATTCATGGTAAACCGTACATTCAAATCCGGCAGGCACGTCAATGCTTCCGTCTTTGGAAATGAAGGTCTTGATGAAATAGTTTACACCGAGGGCGGTGCCTTTGCCGGAGCCGCCGCAGATATAGACGCAGCCGTCCTTTTCGCGGATGGTATAGCCCGTCTCACCCAGAGCCAGACGATCAATGTCCGCGTCTCCCGGACGCAGGGTAGGACCGACGATGAATTCATGGGGATAGACGGGATTCTTTTCCCAGTCGGTGGCGATGCCGGGGCCGTTGCCTTTGCCGGTGACCTTTTCTTCAATGACACTGCGGAGCTCGACTGCCGCTTTTGTGACGCGGTCCTCTGAGGTGTCGCCGCGGATGACCATGAAGTCGGTCTCCTCGCCGGGGGCGATGTGAATGCCGCCGGATATGGTTTCTGCGCTCACCTGGTCCTCGGGTACGGTGGTTTCGTCCTTCTCACCGCAGGCGGTGAAAAGACACAGGGAAAGGAGCAGCGGGACGAACAGCAGGATTGCTGCACGGGTTGGTTTCATAGTGGATGATCCTCCGTCTTTGCTTTTTGATTGCCGGGGGTGGTCTTTTTTCTACTATACCATAAAAAGGGAGAATTTTCAATGCTGTTTCGTATTTATGAATGAAAAAATGTAAAAATGCCGTAAAAATGCAGATTCTCCGGAAAAATCTCTTGCATTATAAAAGGAAATCCTGTATAATGATAAAAAGGCTCCGGCCTTCTGAATTATTACATCCCCAAAGGAGACATACAATCATGGCAGAAAAGAAACAGCACACCATCGTCGCTGCCGACACGAGCGGAGAAAAGAAAACCGCCGTTCACGCAGCGCCCGTCGGCAATGCAGGCGGACTGCGGGCAGGAGCGATCATCCTCTGGATCGTCGGCTTCATCATGGAGGTCCTCGCCGGCCTCATCGCCCTCGGTAAGATCAATCTGAAAATCATGCCCACCCTCTGGCAGCTGATCATCTTTCTGGTCCTCGACCTCGTCTGCGTCATCATCGGCTCCCAGCTTTGGAAGAAGGCAAACCGCATCAAGCCCGCTTCCAAGAAGAACAAGACCAAGTTCTGGTTCTGGAACAACATGGGCGTCATCGCCTGCGTCATCGACTTTCTGCCGATCATCATTGTCATGCTGTCCAGCAAGGACCTTGACAAGAAGACCAAGGCTATCGCAACGGTCGTTGCCATCATCGCTCTGCTCATCGGCGGTGTCGCAAGCTATGATTTCGATCCCGTTTCCCTGGAAGAACAGCAGGCAGCCATCGCAGCCATCAGCGCAGATGTCTACTGGGCGCCCTTCGGTAAGGTTTATCACACCCATGAGGACTGCGGCGCGCTCAACCAGACCGACACGCTGACCTACGGTACCGTGGAAGAAGCCATCGCTGCAAACCGTACCCGCCTCTGCTCCTTCTGTGCACGCAGAGACAGTATCGAGGGCGTCAGAACCGACGATGCCGAAGTGGAGGATTTCTATGACGTCACCGAAAAGGAAACCCCCGCAGATACGGCTGCCGATACCGTTGACACCGCAGCATAACAGAAAAAAGCAGGCATTCAGGCAGAAAGGAGACGTGAACGGATGGGATTCTTTATTGCCATGTTTCTCTGTAATCTGCTGATTCCCCTGATCATGCTGATCGGCGGGCTCGTGATGAAATGCAGACCGCCGGAAAACATCAATCATCTGATGGGCTACCGTACCGCACGCTCTATGAAAAATGCGGAAACCTGGGCCTTTGCCCATCACCTGTGCGGAAAGATATGGACCCTTTGCGGTGCCCCTCTGACCGCGCTGTCTGCTCTCGTGCAGATTCCTTTTGCCCACGCCGGAGAGGATGCCGTCAGTACGATGACGCTCCTTCTGGAAGGCGTGCAGCTCGTCATTCTGATCGGTACCATCCCTTTTGTGGAACATGGGCTGAAACGAAATTTTGATGACGCGGGAAACCGAAGATCATGAAAACAAAGCTCCGATCCGGGATCACGACCCGGTGTCGGAGCTTTTTGTTTACAGAATGTCACTTTGTGGGATACTTATTCGCCGAAATGGATGAATTCGCCGGTGTTCAGGGCATTGGGTTCCAGCGTCAGGACCATAGACTCGTTCAGGATCATGTAGCAGCGCTGATCATCCAGATAGATATACCGGCCTTTGCCGTC
>JAKSPR010000253.1 GCA_024404655.1 Clostridia bacterium
AGTTTTCAGTTATTTGTTTTCGTTGTACTTGTCAATCAGCTTGGCAAGCATCTTGTCGACGCTCTTTTTCTGCTTGGCATAGGTCGATGCAAAATCAGAGGATTTGTTATCAAACATGGTACGGAAGATCTCATACACATTGGAGAGCTGAGCGCCCTGGGCATATGCAAAACTCGTTGTGATGGAGTTGTGCATGATGTCGATCATGGCAGTGGTCTTTTCGTCTCTCGCGTACTTGACTTTCATTGCCTGTTCAAAGTAGGTCTGCATGGAAGTATTGTGGCTCATGGAGCAGAGTGCCTCAAGGACAGTCAGAACAATTTCCGGAGAACCACATGTGATCGGAATACCGCCCTCTGCTGCGGTATCATGTGTAATCGTTCGGTATGCAGGTACTGCTTCATCCATTTTGGGGATCGGCAGAATGCCGTAGTCATCCTTCATATCGCGCAGATCCTTGCATGCAGCAAGATAATCATTGAGGAACAGAAGATTCCGGGCGGCAAAAGCTTTCCGCTGATTCTGATAGTATTCTGCCTCTGTGACACCTGCGACTGTTCCGAAGTTGAATGTGGTCTTAGGTTCAAGATAAGAAGCATGGACTGAGGACCACATTGTGGAAACTCTTTCGTCCTCCATATTGAGCACCGGCATACCGTCCTTATCACGGGTCATGAAATCAATTCCGGAACCGAATACCGTAGCATCCATGAAGTTTCTGGAAAGGTTCATGGAGAAGATATCGCCGTCATTGGGTTTGCCGTCACCGTTGACATCGGAATAGAATTCCTTGATATAAGTACCCAGCATGTCGATGGTCCATTTGCCGTCAATGACCGCCTGATAGAGATCATCACAGCTTTCGTAGTTTTCTTCATACATGGCTTTATTGAAGAAGATACCTGATGCGACCTCAACAATATCTAAGAAATAGTCACCGGCCAGGATATAACGGGCATCTGTACCAACCTGCATCTGATCCATGAACGGATCCCACCAGTAGTTCTGGCTGAAATCGTTGACACCGGCATCATAGACGTTATAGAACAGATTATTAGCAGCGATTTTCAGAAGACCATACTGCTGGTCGATGATCAGATCATAGACGTCTTCACCGGACATGATCAGTTTCTGGGTATTACTGTAAATCTGGTCCCACGCATAGCTGACGATCTCATAGTTAAACTTGACATTCAGACGATCTTCGACTGCCTGATTGCGGGCAAGAATAGCGTCATGGACGATATCGCCGTCTGCTTCATCCGGACCTTTGACAAACACTTCTGCACCGTACTGTGTCTGGTCAAACTCATTGACACGGATACGGATTTCGCGGCCTTCAAAATTCGTATCATCGGGAATTGCGTCAAGGATTTTTGCGGCAGGATCTTCGGTAACAGCTTCTGTCACCGGAGTATTGGGACTGCCGTCCGGCTTCTGGGTATTGTCTTTGGGAGTTTCGGGAGCATCGCCGCAGGAACTTACAACAGGCGTAAGCGCAAGAAGCGCACAGAGCAGCCCGGCCGTCATACGATTGGAACGCTTCATAGGACTCTCTCCTCTATTTCATTAATTTGTCAACATGATAGTCTTTTGAAAATATTATTACAAGATAAAAAAACCCGCCGTCCGCTGTTAAGAAGACGGCGGGGAAATCTTTCATTCCGCGTATCCGGTTTTCCGATTACATCAGGCTGCGGTAAAGAGCTTCAATGTCTTCCACAGTGACATCCTTGGGGTTGCCGGGACGGCATGCGTCGTTGTAGGCATCAATGGACATCTGGTGAATATCCTCTTCCTTAGCAACACCTTTGAGAGAAGTAACGATACCGACATCCTCAGCAAGCTTTGCAACAGCTGCAACAGCGGCTGCACGGTACTCTTCCTGGGTCATGTCATCGACACCCTTGACACCCATAGCGCGTGCAATCTCACGGTACTTCTCACCGGTAGCTTCTGCGTTATATGCCATAACTGCAGGAAGCAGAGTTGCACATGCCTTGCCGTGAGGCATATCGTAATATGCAGACAGAGTGTGTGCCATAGAGTGGTCAACACCCAGACCAACATTGGAGAAGCCCATACCGGCAACATACTGACCGAGAGCCATACCTTCTCTGCCTTCCTTGGTGTTTTCAACAGCACCGCGGAGAGAACGGGAAATGATCTCGATTGCCTTCAGGTGGAACATATCGGAAAGCTCCCATGCGCCGCGGGTAATATAACCCTCGATTGCGTGGGTCAGCGCGTCCATACCGGTTGCGGCGGTCAGGCCCTTGGGCATGGAAGACATCATATCGGAGTCGACAACAGCAACGACGGGGATATCATGAGCATCGACACAGACGAATTTTCTCTTCTTCTCAACATCGGTGATAACGTAGTTGATGGTGACCTCAGCTGCGGTACCGGCGGTCGTGGGAACTGCGATGATCGGCACGCAGGGATTCTTGGTGGGAGCAACACCCTCGAGAGAACGGACATCCGCATACTCAGGGTTTGCGATGATGATGCCGATTGCCTTAGCAGTATCCATGGAGGAACCGCCGCCGATGGCAACGATACAGTCAGCACCTGCTTCCTTGAAAGCAGCGACACCGGACTGGACGTTCTCGATGGTGGGGTTTGCCTTGATGTTGGAATAGACAGCGTATGCGATGCCCTCAGCTTCGAGCAGATCAGTGACCTTTGCTGCAACGCCGAACTTGATCAGATCAGGGTCGGTTGCAACGAAGACTTTCTTGAAGCCGCGGTTTTTGATCTCTGCGGGAACGGCAGAAATTGCACCTGCACCGTGGTAGGAGGTTTCATTGAGCATAAACTTGTTCATTGGAGTAACTTCCTTTCTTTATTTTGGAATGTGTTTTTCGGAACGTATACAGCACCGGACCGTGCCGGACAGTAAAACAACAGAAGAACAGCGGAAAAACACCGTTTCCCTGCCTTTTACTGATATTATTATACCATGCAGAGCAAAATATGTCAACTGTATTATAACCGATTTCACAGGTAGTTTACAGTATCCGGTGCACTCTTTTGACACTTTGGTGCAAATCCTGTTGACAATCCCGCCAAAACGTCTTATAATACAGATAGAAACCGAATCAGTATTACAACAGGGGGGCTGAAACCATGAATACAAAGCCGAAAACCGAACAGCGCAACCCGGATACCATGCATATCGACACAATGCCGACAGCTGACATCCTCTCTATCCTGCAGAACGAAAACAAAAAGGCCGTGAACGCTCTGGACGCTGCCCTTCCGCAGATCACAGAAGCCTGTGAGCAGATTGCAAAACGGATGCTGCGCGGCGGTCGGCTGATCTATGTCGGTGCAGGAACCTCCGGACGTCTTGGTGTTCTGGATGCCGCTGAATGCCCTCCGACTTTCGGTGTGCCGAGAGAGCTTGTCTGCGGCGTGATTGCCGGGGGTGAGGGCTGCATGTTCCGTGCCTCCGAAAATGCGGAAGACCGTGCGGAGAACGGAAAAGCTGATCTTGAAGAAAAACGTATCAACGACTTCGACTGTGTCGTCGGCATTTCTGCCGCCGGCAATGCTGCCTATGTACTCGGTGCGCTGGAATATGCAAAGTCCTGCGGCGCGCTGACGGTCGGTGTGACCAACAACTACGGCTGCAAGCTGGAAAAGACGGCGGATATCACCATCACAGCCGATACAGGTCCCGAACCGATCACCGGTTCCACCCGGATGAAAGCCGGTTCTGCACAGAAGATGATCCTCAACATGATCTCCACCACTGTCATGATCAAGCTGGGATATGTATATGAGAATCTGATGATCAATCTGCGGCCCTCAAACGAAAAACTCCGCCGCCGCGTGATCTCCATTGTCTGCGACATCCATAACTGTGATGAAGAAACTGCTGTAAAACTTCTGGAAACTGCCGACTGGAGTATCCGGGGGACCCTATGACAGTCCGTAATATAAGTATCAGCCGCGGAAAACCGCGGCTGATTTGTTTTGGGGAATTTTTACTTAATGACGTAATTATTAGCAATCTGCTGGATGACCGGGAGCAGATCTGCATTGCATTCACCGTCAGTCGGAATGAAGGAGCAGCCGACAGGGCTCTTCTTGCAGAGGGTCTTATACCAGACGCATGCGAGAAGATATCTGCCATAGACCAGATGCATGTGGAATGCATCGCGGTACAGGGACTGTCCGCCGTGTTCGCTGTCGAACTCGGGGGTCTTTTTGACTTCATGAATGACCTCACCGGAGGGGATTAGGATCAGGTCATACTTTTCAGCGGCTGCACGGCAGGTGTTTTTGACGCACTCAAACATCTTGTTGCAATCCTTGTCATACATCGGGAAACCGCCGTGGGTGGAGCAGTATTCATATTCCCAGGTCTCCTGGAAGCAGAGCTTGGCGTCGGGACACATAGCACGGATAGCAGTGACGAGATTTTCGAGATAAGGCTCAAAGGTCTCGGGTTTACCTGCTTCGTGGCTGACCTGCTGCAGGGTGATATCGTCCCCTCCGCCCATCCTCAGAAGGCCCGAAATGGCACGGGT